>DASSPH010000072.1 GCA_035699745.1 Vicinamibacterales bacterium | reverse complement strand
ACGCGGCAACATCGAGACGCTGCGGATGCCCGAGGTCGTGCTCGACGCCGATCCCCGCGAGGACCGCAAAGGCGAGCAGGAGGTGCTCGACGATCGGTTGCGGGACCCGCTCCGGCAGGCAGCATCAGCGTGTGGCCGTGGACGGGCCCGAGCGCGAGACTGAATCGACGTGCAGCTTGTCCGTATAATGCCGCGAGACGCTGCATGGAGTTGACCCCCGGCACCCGGATTCACACCTACGAAATCACTGCGGCGATCGGCGCGGGTGGCATGGGCCATGTGTATCGCGCCCGGGACACCCGGCTCGGCCGCGACGTCGCGATCAAAGTGCTTCCGCGCGATGTGGCGATCGACGCCGATCGTCTCGCTCGCTTCGAGCGTGAAGCACAGATCCTCGCCTCGCTGAACCATCCCAGCATCGCGTCGCTCTACGGCGTCGAGGACGCCGCCGGCGTGCCGGCCCTGGTGATGGAACTCGTCGAAGGGCCGACGCTGGCCGACAGCATCCTGGCGGGACCCATCCCGATCCCCGACGCATTGCCGATCGCCAGGCAGATCGCCGAAGCGCTCGAAGCCGCGCACGAGCAGGGCATCATTCACCGCGATCTGAAGCCGGCCAACGTCAAGGTCCGGCCGGACGGTGCGGTGAAGGTCCTGGATTTCGGTCTTGCCAAAGCGCTCGATCCCGCAGCATCGCAGAGCGGCAGCGACACGAACTCACCGACGCTGACCATGCACGCGACGCGTGCGGGAGTGATCCTGGGGACCGCGGCGTATATGGCCCCCGAACAGGCGCGAGGCAAGGCGGTGGATCGACGCGTCGACATCTGGGCGTTCGGCGTCGTCCTCTACGAAATGCTCTCCGGCGCGCGCCTCTTCCGCGGCGAGGACATCAGCGAGACGCTCGCGCTCGTTCTCACGAACGAGCCGGATTGGACGAAGCTTCCCGCGAATACTCCGGAGCCGATTCAGCGGCTGCTGCGCCGATGCCTCGACAAAGACCCCAAGCGACGGCTGGCGTCGGCGTCCGACGCACGGCTCGAGATCGACGAGGCGCTGCGCGAACCGCTCGGACATGCGCCGCGACCGTCGCGAACCGGCGTCCGATCCCTTCGGCTGTGGCAGGCGATCGCCGCGCTCGTGACGCTGATCGCCCTCGCCCTTGCGGCGTGGCTGTTCCAGCCCGGTGCGGTCCAACCAGCCAGCCGCGTCGACGTCGCGCTCCCCGAAGGGACGACGCGCGGCGATTACGTGTCGGTGTCTCCGGACGGCCGCAAGGTGATGATCACGGCGGGGCCGCCCAGTGGACTCTGGGTGCGGGATCTTGGATCGCTCGAATGGCGCCGCTTGCCGGGCACCGAAGGCGGACAGAACCCTTTCTGGTCGCCCGACGGCCGATACGTCGCCTTCGTGGTTGGCGCCGAACTGAAGAAAATCGACACGACTGGCGGGCCGCCCGAAACTCTTTGCACCGTTCCCGGCAGTACGGTGGCCTCTGGATCCTGGAACCGCGACGGCGTGATCATCTTCGGAAGCTGGGGTGGCGGCGCCGGGGGGCCCTTATGGAGAGTGTCGCAGGACGGCGGCACCGCGACGGCCCTGACGGAGGTCAATATCTCGAAGGGCGAGCGGTACCACACCTGGCCGACCTTCCTGGAGGACGGCACACGTTTCCTATATTTCCGATCGGGACCTCCGGAAGTCGCCGGCATCTACGCGGGGTCTCTCGACGTCAAGCCCGCCGAGCAGTCGCAGACACGGATTCTCGCCACCCAGGTGACCGCGAACTACGCCAACGGGCACCTGTTCTACATGCGCGCCACGACGATCATGGCGCAGCCGTTCGACCGTGAGCGGCTTCAACTCGCGGGTACTCCGGTGGCGATCGCCGACGCAATCGAAACCACGTGGTACGGCACGCAAGTGTCCTCGGTCTCGTCCGGCGGCGCGCTGGCGTATGCGACCGCGCTACCGGTCGAAAGCAGTCAGCTGACGTGGGTCAACCGTCAAGGGAAAGCGCTGAGTACGGTCGGACCACCAGGCGCGGACGACTCGATCCGTCTGTCCCCGGATGGGAAGCGCGCCGTGGTTCGTGACGCGGACTATGACGTCCCAGGCGATCTGTGGACCATCGACCTGTCCGACGGCCGACGCACACGTCTCACGTTCCGCCGCAACAACTACTCGCCGGGAGTGTGGTCCTCCGACGGCACACGCATCGCGTACGCCGGCGGGAACCTCGGGGACACCTTGTACGTAAAGGCCTCGTCCGGGACCGCCGACGAGATCCAACTGTTCAAAGAAGCCGGGACGCGGCATTTCGTGACGGGCTGGTCGCGCGACGGCCGTTTCCTGCTCTATCACACCCAGAACGCGCCGAACACCGGCTATGACGTGTGGGTCCTGCCTCTCGAGGGCGAGCGGAAACCAGTCCTGTTGCTGGGCGAAACCTTCAATGAGTGGGGTGCACAGTTCTCGCCTGACGGGCGCTGGATCGTCTACGTGTCGATGGAAACCGGTGGTGGAGAGATCTTCGTGCGCCCTTTCACCGTTTCGGATTCCGGCACGCCGGCCTTGGGTAAGGGAAAGTGGCAGGTGTCCAGAGGCGGCGGCAACTGGCCGGTGTGGCGCGGGGATCGAGAAATCCTCTTCAGTGCCGGGCTGCCGTGGCTTGCCGGCACTCCCGTCATGGCCGTATCCGTGAATGCGAAGGGCACGGACTTCGAGAGCGGGATCCCGCAGCGGCTGTTCCCGTCCAGCGGCGGGGGCGGCTGGGACGTAACGGCGGATGGACGGTTCCTGACGACTGTTCCGAAAGTGCAGCGCGCAGCTCCCGCCTCGATCAGCCTGATCCTGAACTGGCCCGCGTTGCTGAAGCAGTGACGCGAGTTCCAGGCCGCTGACGCGACGGTCACTCGCGGACGCAACGCACGGACACCGCCATCCGCTTCTGGCCCTGGGGCCCGCGAAAGAGCGCTTGACTGCCCTTGCCGAAGTTATAGAGCGGAGCGGTGGTCGAATCGTTTTCGGACGCCGTCCAGTAGATTCCGTGTGCTTCCAGCCGGTCGTACTGTCCGTCGATGGAGCGATTGCCACCCAGGACGGCATTGAAGCCTGACGTCCCTCCGCTCAGGAGTGCCGTGTAGGCCGCTTTGCCTTTTTCAGGCGCATCGTTCCCCAGTCCACCATAGTGCGTCGCCATCTGACGCCATTCGGCGTCGGTCGGCAACCGCCATCCATCGCCCAGCGACTGACACGCGCGCTGCGCGGACTCCCAGGTATACAAGCGGCCATATCGACCGCAGTTCGGTTCCGCGTCGCCGTAACAATAGGATGACGACGTGTTGACGTTGAGGTTGGCGGTCGTCCACTCCTTGCCGTCCGCCATCCGTTTGGCAGCGATCGTGCCGGAGGGGGTCTGGTCTTTCGGTGAAGGTTGCGTCGGGCCGGCGCCGCCAACCAATCCGAACGCAATACTCAGCGCGATTGCCGCGGCAGGCATTCGACCAGTCGTCATGTTTCCCTCGTCAGCGCACACCTGACGTCGCCTGACGGACGCAGCCTAACACGATCGATCCGTGTACTCGCGCCGAAGATGCGCGTTGACGCACGGGAGACCCGCGAGAGGCGGCGATGTCCCCTGTGCGCCACTCCCGGTGCAAGCGGTGACGCTCACCCGGCCCGCTGAGAGTTACCGTTCGGCGGGCTGCGCCCGGGTGAGCGCATCGCGCAGCCGCGCGATGCGGCGATCGCCGGCAACGAACTGCCGCTGCGCGGCCAGCAGCGCCTGACGAAGCTCGCGCACGCCTGCCGGACGATCGCCCATGGCGACGAGGGCCTCGCCGAGCGTGGCGCGCACATCGAGCGCCGACGGGTGATCCGACAGGCCGATGCGTGCGAACTCGCCGACGGTCTCGCGGGCCACCGCCACCGCCTCGCGCGTCGCGCCGCGCCGGCGCGCCAGCTCCGCCTGGTGCGCGCGCGTGCGCGGCACCAGCGAGTGGTGCGATCCGAGCAGCCGCTGATGAATGCGGATCGACTCGTCGAGCACCGAGGCCGCGTCGGCGAAGCGGCCCTGCTCGATCCGCAGATATCCGAGCTCCCGCAGCGCGGTGCCGACCAGCGGGTGATTGCCGTCGTAGGTGTTGCGCAGCACACGCAGCGCTTCGTCGAGCAGCGGCTCGGCTGCGGTGACGTCCGACCGCATCACCAGCAGCCGCGCCAGGTAGGATTGCGCCACGGCGACCTGCTGGTTGTGCCGGCCATGTACGCCGACGAAGCCGTCGATCGCCTCGCGGTACAGCGCCTCCCCCTCGGCGAAGCTGCCGCGATCGCGGAGGACGTTCGCGAGATACATGATCGCGCGCGGCAACGCGTCGTCTCCGTCGCCGGGGACGAAGGTGCGCAGCGGTCCGACGGCGCCGCGCAGCATCTGCTCGGCCTCGATCAGCCGTCCGCGCGTGTGCAACAGGTCGCCGAACTCGACCATCGTGCCGACGGTATCGGGTGCGGTCGGGCCGCTGCGCGCGCGCAGGCCGGCCAGCGCCTCCTGAAAGCTGGCCTCGGCCTCGTCGTAGAGGCCTGCGTAGTGTTGACTGAGCCCGAGGGTGGCGAGCGCATGGGCGGCCTGCAGGCTGTCGGGCCCGTAGAGATCGCGGCGCAGCTTGAGGGAACCGGTGACGGCTTCGATCGCCGCGCCGTACTCGCCGAGCGCGTTGTAGACGTCTCCGATCTTGAACAGCAGCCGCGCCTGACTGGCCGGCTGCCCGTGCAGCTCCCGCTGCACGAGCGCCGCTGCGTGGTCCACGTAGTGCCGCGCGGTCGGCCGCGGCACGAGCACCCGCGGGCTGGCAAACGCGAACATGTCCGCGAGAATGGTTTCGATCTGCTCGGCTCGTGCTGACTCGCGCGCGCTGCGCAGCCGCTCGCCGATCACCGCCGGCAGGGCGATCGCCGCGATCGCGATCGCCGTCGCGCTCCAGGCGAGCGCCGCCCGCCGCCGGCCGACGAACTTGCGGACGCGGTAGCGGAAGCTGTCGACGTGCGCCCGGATGGGCAGTCCCAGACGGAACCGCTCGACGTCACCGACCAACTCGTCGACCGATGCGTACCGCCGGTCCGGCTCCTTGCGCAGCGCGTAAAGAACGATCGTGTCGAGATCCCCGGACAGGCGGCGCACGAGCGTCGTCGCGGTGACGCCGCGAGCCTGCGCGGCCTGCTGATCGCCCGCCACCCGGCTGCTGGGCCGCGGCGGCTGCGCCGCGCAGACCGCCTGCTCCATTTCCGCCTGCGACGTGCCGCTGATGGTCTGCGCCTTGCGGCCGGTCAGCAGCTCGTAGAGCAGGAGCCCGAGCTGATAGACGTCGGACGCAATCGCAACCGCCTCGCCGCGCACCTGCTCCGGGCTGGCGTACTCGGGCGTGAGGATCCGCATCACCGGCTGGGTCATCGGATCGTCGAGCCGATCCGCGGCAGCGAGCAGTCGAGCGATCCCGAAATCGAGGAGCTTCACTTCTCCGTCGCGCGTGACGATGATGTTGGACGGCTTGATGTCGCGATGCACGACCAGGTTGCGGTGCGCGTGCTGGACCCCGGCGCAGACGCGGCCAAAGAGATCCAGCCGCTGCTCGATCCCCAGGCGCTCCTCGTCGCAATACCTGTCGATGCGGCGTCCGTCGACGTACTCCATCACCAGGAAGGGCCGGCCGTCGCGGGTCTGCCCGCCGTCGAGCAGGCGCGCGATGTTCGCGTGCGTCAGCGACGCGAGGATCCGCCGCTCGCGCCGCAGCCGCTGCGCGATCTCCTCGGGCGCCACCGACGCGTGGACGAGTTTGAGCGCGCCCTGCTGCTGAAACTCCCCATCATCGCGTTCGGCCAGGTAGACCGTCCCCATTCCACCGCGGCCGATCTCGTGCAGGACGCGCCAGACTCCGACCTTCTCGGCGGCCGCGAGCGGGCCCGACGCCGCCGGCTCCACCCGCGCCAGGGCGTCGCGCAGGAATGCCGGCGCCACCGTGCCGGGCTGCAGCAGCGACGACGGCTCCGTTGCCAGACGGAGCAACTCCTCCAGCTCGCGGCGAGATGCCGGATCGCCGGCGCAGCGCAGGTCGAGGAAGGAACGACGCGATTCCGGCGGCAGCGCCAGCGCCTCGTCGAACAGCGCGTCGAGGTACGACCAGCGGCTCTCGTTCATGGCAGACCAGACGGTTCGGTGCTGAGCGCTTTCAACAGCCAGGCGCGGGCGCGCATCCAGTCACGCTGCACGGTGCGCAGCGACGATCCGAGCGCGCTCGCGGTTTCCTCTTCCGTCAACCCGGCGAAGTAGCGGCATTCGACGACGCGCGCGAGCCGGGCGTTGAACTGTTCGAGCGCCGCGAGCGCCTCGTCCACGGCGACGATCAGGTCCGCTTGTGTGTCGACGCCGATCTGGATCTCGTCGAGCGGCAGGTGCGGACGGCGTCCGGCGCGCTTCTGCGCGAAGCGCTCCCGCGCGTGATCGACCAGGACGCGCCGCATCGCCCGCGCCGAGATCGCGAAGAAGTGCGCCCGGTGCTGCCAATCGATGCCGGTCTCGCCGGCCAACTGCACGTAAATCTCGTGCACCAGCGCGGTCGGCGTCAGCGTCGTGGAGGGCCAGCCGCGTGACAGCTGGCCGCGCGCGATCGCGCGCAGATGGTCGTACACGAGCGACAGCAGATCGTCATACGCCTGGCGGTCACCGGCATGGTGCCGCTGGAGCAACGCCGTGATCTCGCCGACCCTTTCGGTGCCGTCCACGCCAGCCCTCCGCCGGGCGCCCGGCGCAGGAGCGCACGCGCCGGCAACGCTGGCCGAGTCTACTCCGTCCCGCCGAGCGGCTTCCACCGCGCGACGAGCGTGTTCCATGACTGCCCGACACGTCGGACGAATCTCGCGTAATTGTCGTTGTTGTAGACGGCCCAGCCCGGTTTCTGCTCCGCGAGCATCAGCGCGTTCGCGTCCCCGTAGTACTTCTGGTCCGGCATCCCCTGGACGCCGTCCCCGTGGTAGTCGGTCACGTACTTGCCGTTCACCGAGAGCCAGTGAAACACCTCGTGCACCAGGATCTTGGCCGACAGCGACAGCGCTGCCTCTCGATCGCCATTGAGGTTGTTCCAGAACTCCTCACAGGTGACGACGGTGCCGATTGGAAAGTGGTAGGCGCTCGGCGCCCCGCTGCCGCCGGGATTGCTCGACGGACACTTGTCGACATTCACGTCGGCGGCGGGGGCGATCGGCCGGCCGCAGCGGATGGTGCCGATGCGGGTGACGACCTGCCCTCGTTCCTCGAATCGCGCCAGCGCCTTCTCCAGCGCCGCACGCGCCTTGTCGGCACGCTCGGAGTCGTAGGGTCCAAACCAGGTGCGCGGAGACGGAGCCGTGCTCGACCCGGCGACGTGATCCATCCGCCAGAGGTCGCCGCGCTCGCCGGCCGGCCGCGACCGGATGTAGTCGAGCAGCCGGGCGCCGCGCCAGGTATAGACGTGGGCGAGTCGCCAGGCGTCCTTGAGGAACGCGATCTGTGATGACGAGCAGCCCTTGAAATCCGGCATCGGCGTAGCCGGCATGTCGTTCGAGAGGCCGGCCGCCGCGAGCGGACGTGCCGACAGGCAGACGCAGACGAGGAACGCCGCGATGAAACGCAGGGTCATGGTGATTCCACTCCTGCACTCCAAAGTCGGAAACGCCGCGGCACGCCCGCCACTCGGGTGGGGCCGACGTCAGGTGGCGGGATGTCCCGGGCGTTTTCGACTATTGCGAGCGAGAGGGGTCTCGATGCGCCGAATCACGATCTGCGTCCTCATCGCCTGGTCACTCGCCCAGAGTCCGTCAGCGCGGCAGCAGCCGGCCTTCGCCGGGTTCTGGTCCGAGAAGGAAGCGGGTGGAACGGGCGGCCTGTTCTACGACTTGAGCTGGGATGGTCTGGTCGCACGCTGGAAAGAGCTCGGCGCGGGAAATCAGTACCTCGCCGACGTCGAGGTCTACGAGGTGAACGGGCAGCGGCGCTACGCCGCCCTGTGGCGCATCGGCCGCGGCAATGGGGCGCTGTGGGCATCACCCTGGGCCGACTTCGCCAGGAAGTTCACGGAATGGAAGGATGCGCAGGACCTGATCGATCTCGAGGTCTACGAGAGCGACGGCACGGTGATGTACCTCGGCGTGTTCAGACACAAGCAGGGCGGCGGCGGCGACGGCGGCCTGCTCGCGGGACTCACCTGGCAGGAGCTGCTGGCGAAGCGAAAGGAGTTCGCGTCGCGCGCCTACCTGGCCGACGTCGAGACATACATGGATGGCGGCACGCGCAAGTACGTCGGCGTCTGGCGGCCGGGCCGGGGCAACGGCGCTCTGTACCTGATGGACGACTGGAGGGAGTTCGCCAGGATGAAGGAGTCGCTGGACAGGACGCAGGAGCTGATCGATTTCGACATGTTCCAGTCGGGCGGGCAGTGGAGTTTTCTCGGCGTCTGGCGGGACTCGTCCGCCGCCGGACCCCTGGTCGCAAGCACCAGCACGACGTCGTTCGTACCGCTCGACGCCGCGCAGCTTGCGGCGCGCTGGAAGCGACTCCAAGCCACGCATACGCTGACCGGCCTGGCCGTTGGCATGCCCTCCGCGCCGCCGATCCGCGTCGGTACCCGGGCCGGGACCGCGGGGCTGAGGACACTGCGCGGCGACACGACCTGCTCGTACGGCGATCCCGACTGCAACACGTGCGCAGCCGATGTCGCGACGCAGTTCAAGCTCGCCTTCGAAACCGGCCATCGTCCCTGGATCGGCTGGGACGACCGATCGTGGAGCTTCAGAGGAAACGACCGCTATCCGCCCGATGAACTGAAACCGGAAGTCGTGTTCAGTCCATACGGCGAGGGCGGCCAGGCGGGTATCGTGTCGAAGCATATTCAGACGTTCGTGCGCACGAACTCGAGCCGGATTCCCTATGCGGGGAGCCACAGTCACAAGAGCACCGGATCGATCTTCTTCGTCGAGCGCGACGGCGGCGCGAACAGGCTCCATTCGATCTACAGGTCCGAGCACGATCACCCAAGCGGCGTCGCGGTGCTGGGGGATGGCGTGTTCGTGGCCGAGGGTGATGACCTGCGCCGCTTCCGCGTCAGCTCGGCCGGCAAAGATCAGGACGACCGATTCACCGTGCCGAAGTCGGACGTCAACCGCAGCATCGACCCCGGAGACGATGGCCGGGGGCTGCAGGGCGGTGGCGGCGGCGTCGGACTGGCCAAGCTCGCGGACGGTTCGACCTTGCTGATCGTGACCGCGCCGGGCGGCGGGTTTCGCGAAGGCGCGACCAAAGCTGCGCGCGAGGACAACGAACGGCCGCGCTACACGCGGGTCTATCAGATGCTCCCCAACGCCTTCGCCGCCACGCCGCAGATGGTCTTCCTCGGCGAGTGGACGCACGACGGTGTGAGTGCCAGACCGGACAGCCCTCGCGCCTACTCGGAGAATCTCTCGGCCATCACCGAATGCGGGACCGGCCACATCTATACCATTCACACCACCGGCGAATACGCTCTCAAGGGAAACGGCTACTGGCGGCTCTCCCGGCTCGAGGGTTCCCCTGACAAGCCGCGCCTGGTCCACATCCAGACGGCACGCCAGTCGCAGAACAACGAGTCGTGCCACCACCGCAGCTCCGCGACGGTCTCAGTCAATCAGAAAGGGGAACTCGAGTTCCTGTGTTCCGAGCGCGCGGTGATCAAGTGGCACCCGACGGGGCGCTTCGATTTCAGGGAGGGGAAGCGCTAGCGGCGCAGGCGAACCTCTCGCCACACCACGACCAGCGTGACGAACCAGGCGTTCGAGCTGCCCGCGCCGGTCTTTCAGAAGGCGCCCATCAGCTTGATCGCCGAGAGCACGGCAAATGCGAGCAGCAGGTGCTCGAACACGCGTTGCGGGATCCGCTCGAGCAGCCAGCGCCCGGCGAGGACGCCGGCCAGCACTGCTGGCGCCAGGATCACGTTCAACATCAGGGTCGGACCGCGAATCAGTCCGAGCGCGACACTGAACGGCACCTTGAACAGGTTGATGATGAAAAAGAACCACGCGCTCGTGCCGACGAACTCCATCTTCGGCAGACCGACGGCGACGAGGTAGACCGCGAATACCGGCCCTGCCGCGTTCGCCAGCATCGTCGCCGCCCCGGCGAGGATGCCCATCGTCCAGGCGAACCATCGCGCGTGCGGCACGTTGCCGAACCAGTCGGGCCGGTACATCCGCGCGAACTGCAGAATCGACAGAATCAGGGTGATCCACCCGATGAGGGGCCGGTACAACGTCTCGTCCAGCTCCCGCATGCGCCATGCGGCCAGCACGACACCGAGGCATGCCGGCGGCAGCATGCGGCGCACGTAGGTCCATCGCGCGTGCGCATGAAAGCTGCGGACTGCGGTCACATCGCCGACGAGCAGGAGCGGCAGGACCACTCCGGTGGATGCACGCGCGCCGAAGAGAAAAGCGAAGATCAGGACGTGGAACAGGCCCATCCCGGAGAGCCCCGCTTTCCCGATGCCCACGCCCAGGGCGGCCAAGAACGCGAGGATCCATTCGCCAATCGACATCTGTAGCGTCGTGCGGCGGGCGTGCAGCGATTTTCCGGGTTCCTGTCAGGCCAGCAGCTTCTTCGCGACCTCGCCGTGCACGTCGGTGAGGCGGAAGTCGCGACCCTGGAAGCGGTAGGTCAGCCGCGTGTGATCGATCCCCATCAGGTGCAGGATCGTGGCCTGGAGGTCGTGTACCGACACCGGATCCGACACCACGTTGTAGCTGAAGTCGTCGGTCTCGCCGAGCACGGCGCCGCGCGTGGTGCCGCCGCCCGCCACCCACATGCAGAAGTTGCGCGGGTGATGATCGCGGCCGTAGTTCGTGTCCATCAGCTTCCCCTGGCAGAACACGGTGCGGCCGAACTCGCCGCCCCAGACGACGAGCGTGTCGTCGAGCAGTCCGCGCTGCTTGAGATCCGTCACCAGCGCCGCGCTCGCCTGATCGGTGCCCTTGCACTGCAGCGCCATGTCGCGCGGAAGGTTGAAGTGCTGATCCCACCCGCGATGATAGAGCTGGATGAAGCGGACGTTCCGCTCCGCCAGCCGCCGCGCCATCAGGCAGTTCGCGGCGTACGTGCCCGGCTTGCGCGAGTCCGGCCCATACAGCTCGAAGACCGAGTCCGGTTCCTTCGACAGGTCCATCAGCTCCGGCACCGAGGTCTGCATCCGGTAGGCCATCTCGTACTGCGCGATCCGCGTTTCGATCTCGGGATCGCCGTACGCCTTCTGCTTCATCGCATTCAGCTTCCTGACGGCGTCGAGCATCGCCCGCCGCGTGGGCTTGCTGACGCCGGGGGGATCGTCGAGATAGAGCACCGGCGCGGCGCCGGCGCGGAACCGGACCCCCTGATGCGCCGACGGCAGGAACCCGCTGCCCCACAGGCGCGAGAACAGCGGCTGGTCGGCGGTGAGCGCGTTGGCCTGCGACAACAGCACGACGAAACCCGGGAGATTCTGGTTCTCGCTGCCCAGGCCGTAACTGAGCCACGCCCCCATGCTCGGCCGGCCCGGCTGCTGGAATCCGGTCTGGATGAACGTGATCGCGGGATCGTGGTTGATCGCCTCCGTGGTCATCGTCTTGATGACCGTGATGTCGTCGACGATCTTCGCCGTATGCGGCAGCAGCTCGTTGACCCAGGTTCCGGACTGGCCATGCCGGCTGAACGCGAACTGCGGCCTGGTCACCAGCAGCGCCGACTGTCCCATCGTCTGCGCGACGCGCTGCCCTTGACGAACGGAGTCGGGGATCTGCGTGCCGTGGAACTTCGCCAGCGCCGGCTTGTAGTCGAAGGTCTCGAGCTGCGACGGGCCGCCGGACTGGTGGAGGAAGATGACCCGCTTCGCCTTCGGCGCGAAGTGCGGGATCTGGCCTGCCTCGCCGAAGCCTGCGGCGAAGGCGGGCGAAAACAGGTCGTCGCGCATCAGCGCGCCGAGCGCGGCGGCGCCGATACCGCGCGCGGTGAGCCCGAACAACTGGCGCCGCGTCAGATGAAGATCGAATTCGTTCATTGCTTGGTGATGGTCTCGTCCAGGTTGAGAATCACGCTCGCCACCGTCGTCCACGCCGCCAGTTCCACCGCGTCGAGCCGGCTGTCGCGCCCCGATTCGCCGACGTCGACGAGCCGCACGGCCGATCGGCGGTCGGCGGCGAACGACTTCCGCCGTCCCTCGAGCAGATCGCGCAGGACGCCGACTTCCTTGCCCGTGGGCTTACGCGCCGTCGCGAGCCGGAACGCGTAGATGACGCGGCTCTTGTCGTTCTTGCCGCCTTCGAGCAGCGCGCGCTGCGCCAGGGCGCGCGCCGCCTCGACGTAGGTCGGGTCGTTCATCAGCGTCAGCGCCTGCAGCGGCGTATTCGTCAGGGCGCGGCGGGCGGCGCATTTCTCCCGATCGGGCGCGTCGAAGATCGCGAGTGACGCGGGTGGAACGGTCCGCTTCCACAACGTATACATGCCGCGGCGGTAGAGATCCTTGCCGCTGCTCTGCTCGTACGACTGGCCGGAGTAGCCTTCGCCGAACGCCATCTCCTCCCAGAGTCCATTCGGCTGGTACGGACGCACGCTCGGGCCGCCGATCTGCCGGTTGAGCAGCCCGCTGGCCGCCAGCGCGGTGTCGCGAATCGTTTCCGCCTGGAACCGGTACCGCGGCCCGCGCGCCAGGAGCCGGTTCTCCGGATCCCGCTCACGCAGGGACGGCGTGATGATGGAAGATTGACGGTAGGTCGCCGACGTCACGATCGCGCGCTGCATCGCTCGAACGTCCCAGCCCGTACGCACGAATTCAGTGGCCAGCCAGTCGAGCAGCTCGGGGTGGACCGGCGGCTCCCCCTGGACGCCGAAGTCTTCCTGCGTCTTGACGATGCCGGTGCCGAAGTACATCTGCCAGAAGCGGTTCACCGCGACGCGCGCGGTCAGCGGATGGTTCGGATCGACGAGCCACCGCGCGAGCGTGAGGCGGTCGAGCGGGGCATCCTTCGGCAGCGGCGGCAGCATCGCCGGCACCCCGGGCTGCACCTTCTCGGTCTGGTTGCGATAGTCGCCGCGCGCGAGCACGAAGGTGTCGCGCGGCTTCTCCATGTCGGCCATGACCATCGCGGTCGGAACGGTCTTCTCGAAGTCCTCCTTCTCCTCGTTCAGCGCTTTGAGCTCGGCCTGCGCCTTGCGGAGCGCCTCCGGCGCGGCATGTGTCAGGAAGTACTCGCGGACCTCCGCGGCCTCCGCCGCCGAGCGCTTGCCGAACACGCCGGAGATGATGACGCGCGCCGGGTAGTGAATCGCGAGATTGGCGATCTGCGCGGGCTCGAGCACGCGGCCGTAGACCCGCAGGTCGTCGATCTGCCCGAGAAACGGCGGGCCCAGGCTCCGGCGGCCGATCGTCAGCGGAGCATCGGCGGCAATCGGTCCCGCCAGTGTGTCGCGGGCGATCTCGACGTCCGCCCGATCGCCGTTCACGTAGAGGCGTGCCCCTGCCGCCTTGCCCGATCCGTCGTAGGTCAGGGCCACGTGATGCCAGTCGCCGAACCTGTATCGCTCGCGCGTCTTGATCTGGATCGCGCCGGCGGGGGAGTCGGAGGCGAGCGTGACCGTCAGGCGCCCGGCCCACCGCTGAATCCCGACGAGCAGGATGTCGTCGAAGCGCCACGCGTAGCCGCGCCGGGCATCATTCAGTTTCTGGAGCACGTTGATCGGCAGGTTGCCGCGCGGCTTCACCCAGAACGCGATCGAGAAGCGGTCGGTCCGATCGAACCGCCCGACGTCGCCGAAGCTGACCTCGGTATCTCCGTCGAACGACACCGCCCGCCCGATGCGGCCGCCGTCGAACGTCGGGTCACCGGCGATCATCCGCCCGTGCTGGAAGCGGCCCGAGATGTCGGAGAAGCTTCCGTCCAGCTCGTAGTGCGCGAGCAGCCCGTCGTTGTTCAGCGGGCCGGGATCGAGGCCGCGCGGGACCAGCGGCGGCAGCGCCTGCTCCCATTCGCGCTGCAGCGGATCGACGACGGCGTCCGCGAGCGCATCGGTTCTCGTTTTGATGGCCGCATCGAGCTCGTCGAGCCGGGCCTGCTGATCATGCGAGGGCAGCGGCAGAATCGGCGCCGCGTTGCCGAGACGGCCGTCGAGCCCTCGCTCGGGCACGGAGTTGAAGAAGGCAAAGAACTGATAGAACTCCTTGTGGGTGATGGGGTCGTACTTGTGCGAATGACACCGCGCGCACCCCATCGTCAAACCCATGAAGGCGCTCGACGTCGCTTCGACACGATCGACGACGTACTCGACCCGGTATTCCTCGGCGATCGCGCCCCCTTCGAAGTTGATCATGTGGTTGCGGTTGAAGCCCGACGCCACCTTCTGATCGCGCGTCGCGTTGGGGATCAGATCTCCGGCGATCTGCTCGACGACAAACTGGTCGAAGGGCAGGTTGCGGGTGAACGCGCCAATCACCCAGTCGCGCCACGGCCACATCTCGCGAGGGGTGTCGATGTGGTACCCGTGGGTGTCGGCGTAGCGCGCCGCGTCCAGCCACCCCGTCGCCAGCCGCTCGCCGTAATGGGGCGATTGCAGCAGCGCGTCGACCCGCCTCTCGTACGCGTCCGGCGCCTTGTCGGCCAGGAACGCGTCGATCTCGGCCGGCGTGGGCGGCAGTCCGGTCAGGTCGTAGGTGACGCGCCGCAGCAGCGTTTCCTTGTCCGCTTCGGGCGACGGCTGGAGCCCCTCGCGCTCGAGCCGCGCGAGGATGAACTGATCGATCGGAGTGCGCGTCCATCCGGCCCGCCTGGTCGGCGGCGGATCCGGGCGCGCGGCCGGAACGTAGGCCCAATGCGTGTCCCACGGGGCGCCCGCGTCGATCCATCGGCGCAGCACCGAGATCTGCGCATCCGTCAGCGTGTGCCCCGACTCGGGCGGCGGCATCCGCTGCTTCGGATCGGGATGGGTGACCATCTCGATGAGCAGGCTCCCGGCGGCGTTGCCGGGCTCGATCACGCCGCGCTTGGCAAAGGCGCCCTCACGGGTGTCGAAGTGGAACTTCGTCTTGCGCTGCTGCTCGTCGGGGCCGTGGCAGGCAAAACAGTTGTTGGAGAGGATCGGGAGGACTTCCCGGGTGAAACTGACCGGCGGGCGGCCCTGGTCCTGCGCCGGCGACCCGGCGACGGTCACGCTCACGATGACCGCGGCACAGGCAGTCGCGAGAACGGACGCGCGAACGTGGCGGGGCATCTGGAGCCGTCATATTGCCACAGGATCACCCTTCCGGCCGGCATCCGGCTTCCTGCGACGGCATCGGCGCAATGCCGGCAGCGCCACGGGTATGCTGACCTGCGCATGATGGACGCGAAGGATCCGGTCATCCGGGTATTGACCGCGGCCGATCTGGACGCCGCCATGGGTCTGAGCGCGGCCGCCGGGTGGAATCAGCGGATCGCCGACTGGCGCATGCTGCTGCAGCTCGCGCCGGCGGGCGCGTTCGCGGCCGTCGCCGGCGGTACGATCGTCGGCACCGCGATCGGAATCGATTACGGCAGGTTCGGCTGGATCGCCATGATGCTCGTGGACCCGGCGTGGCGCGGCCGCGGCATCGGCGCCCGGCTGCTGCGCGCCGCGATGGCGGCCGTGCCGCCGGACGTGCCGATCCGGTTGGACGCGACACCGCTCGGCCGGCCGCTGTATCGGCGCCACGGCTTCGAAGACGAGAGCCGGCTCACGCGTCATGTGGCCGATGCCTCGCGTCCGGCCGCGGACCCGCCGTCGCACGGGGCGGCGCATCAGGTTCGCAGGCTCGGACCCGCCGACCTGACGGCCGTCTTCGCGCAGGACCAGCGCGTCTTTGGCGCGACGCGACGCCCTCTTCTCGAGTGGCTGCTCGACGGCGCGCCGCACTACGCACATGCGATCGACACCACGGCTGGCGCACACTACTGTTTTGGGCGCACCGGACGCCTGTTCGATCAGATCGGGCCGGTGGTGGGTGACGATGCGAGCGCGCGGGCGCTCGTCAGCGCGTCGCTGGCCGCGGCGCACGGACGCGGGGTCGTCGTCGATGCGTTCGATCGCCATGCCGGTTTCGCCGCATGGCTCCGCAGCCGGGGGTTCGACGGCGCGCGCCCGCTGTTTCGCATGTGCCGAGCCGGGACTCGAGGCGCCTGGACCGGTCACGATGAACAGGAGCACGCGATTCTCGGTCCCGAGTTCGGCTGAGGACGACACATGAACCCATCGCTTCAACGGATCATCGCCTGCGCCGGCGTCGCGGCGTTTCTCTGGGCCCGGATGGGCGCGACGGAACAGACGCGTCCGCTGGCACTCGAGAACGTGCGCATCGTCGATGGCAGCGGCGGCCCGCCGGTCGAGAACGGCCGCATCGTCATCGCCGGCGATCGCATCCTTCGCGCCGGGCCGTCCTCGACGACGGCGGCGCCGGCAGACGCCGAGAGGGTCGATCTCGCGGGGCGCACCGTCATCCCCGGTCTGATCGATTCACACTTTCACATCGAGAAGGATCCGAAGCTGGCGCTGCGGCAGCTCAGTCATGGCGTGACGGCGTTTCGCGATCCGGGCCAGTGGGACGAGGCCTTCGCGGAGCTGCGCCGCATGATGGCGGCGGACGGCATCGCCGGGCCGCGCATCTTCACCACCGGACCGCACATCGACGGCGAAGGGCCCGCCTACCCGGCCGACGCGGTGGTGGCGCGCGATGCGGAGGAGGCGCGGCGGCACGCGGAAGAGTCGGTGAGACGCGGCGCGACCGCGCTGAAGATCTACTACCGGCTGCCGTTCGCCGCCGCGAAAGCGGTGATCGACGTCTGCGACGCCCGCCGCATTCCTTGCACCGCTCACCTGGAGCTGCTCGACGCGCGCGAGTTGATTGCCGCCGGACTGCACGGCATCGAGCACATCACGTCGTTTGGCATCAGCCTGCTTCCGCGCCGCGAGGCGGAGGCCTACCGGCAAGCGGTCCTGAAGGACAACGACGCCCGGCGCGATGGACGCTACCGCATCTTCGCGGGCGCCGACCTGGACGGACCCGGCGCGCGAGCGCTCTACGAGGTACTTCGCGAACGGAAACCGTTTCTCGATGCGACGCTTGCCGTGTTCGAGCGTCGACCAGGCCCGCGGGGTGATGCCAAGCCGGATCTCACGCCGATCTACGTCGCCGGCTTCGCCAGGATGAAACAGCTCACGCACCGCGCGGCACAGGCAGGCGCGCGGGTCGTCGTTGGCGGTCACACCGAGGTGCCGTTTGCCGCGCGCGGCGAAGCGCCGTGGCGGGAAATGGAGCTGCTGGTCGAGAGCGGATTCTCGCCGCTCGACGCGATCTCCGCCGCGACCTCCACCGCCGCGGCCTTCCTCTACCGCGATCAGGAGATCGGCAGCCTGCGCGCCGGGTTCTACGCCGACCTCGTCGTCCTGCGCGGGCAACCCGACCGGGACGTCACCGCCATCCGCAGTGTCGACCGGGTGATGGTCGCAGGCCGGTGGATCGACACTGCGAAGTATCGACAGTACTAGAGTCGCGCAGGCGCCGAGCCGGCCCGCCTCGGCGAGAACACCTGAACCTCAGCCGTTGATGTTCGTTGACATCGTGCGGTGAAAGTCACTACAAGAGGGGCGGTTTTTGGGTCAAACGCGGGAGGAACGATGTTCAGCCTTCGTCACGCCGCCGGCCGGGCTGTCTGTCTGCTGGTGCTCATGGGCATCCCGGCAGCGGCCCAGACCACGCTCGGTACTGTGCGAGGCACGGTCTTCGATCCGCAGCAGCAGGTCGTGCCGGGCGCGACGGTCGTGGTCACCGACGAGGCGACGGGCGTCACGCGCGAGGCGCACACCGACGCGCAGGGACTGTTCGAGATTCCCAATCTGCGTCCCGGCACCTACACGGTGACCGCGACGTTGACCGGGTTCCGCCAGGCGCGCCGGACCGGGGTGGTCCTCCGTGCGGCGTCGGTCGCGCTGATCGATCTGGGCCTTGCGATCGGCAATCTCGAAGATGTCGTGACCGTGACTGCCGGCGGGACCAACATCACCATCGAGAGCCAGGCCATCGCCCGCGGGCTCGACGAGCAGCAGCTGCGCGATCTGCCGCGCAACAGCCGCGACATCCAGGACTTCCTCACGCTCAATCCGAACGTAGTCGGCGGCTTCGACGGCATTCAGTTTCTCGGCGGCCGCACCTACGGCGCGTCGTACATCCAGGACGGCCAGCCGTCGAGCGCCGGGATCTTCGGCGAGCTCTCCAACGCGGCGCCCGGCCTCGATGCGATTCAGGAAGTGCAGGTGCTCTCGAACTCCTACAGTGCCGAGTACGGCGGCCTGGCCGGCGTCATCGTGTCGACTAAACGCGGCGCCAACCGCTATCGCGCCACCGCCTTCTACGATTACAACTCGAACGAGCTCAACGCCCGCACTTACGCGCAAGCGCTCAACAACGTCTCGCGCAGCGATCCCAACGCCGACACCCACGACTACCGGTACGGCGTCAGCCTGGGCGGCCCGGTCGCGCGCAATCGAACGTTCTTCTTCGCCAATTACGAAGGCAGCAAACTGAAGGCGCTCGGCGGCGGGGCACAGGCGATCGTGCCGACCGCGCTCATGCGCAACGGCGATTTCTCCGCGAACACGTTCGTCGTCCGCGATCCGCTCACCGGGACGCAGTTCCCGGGCAACCGCATCCCCGCGGATCGAATCGATCCCGCCGCGCGTCGCATCGTCGATTTCTTCTATCCGGCGCCGAACCAGCCGAACCTGGCCGCCGGTGGTTACGGCGCCTTTCGCCAGATCCTGCCGCTGAACCGCGATCGCGATCGAGCGGACGTGCGCCTCGATCACGAGCTCTCCGGGCGCGATTCGCTCTTCGGCCGGCTCAGCTGGCAGCGGCGCGATCCCGACGCCTTCACCTTCGAGAGCACCGGCGGCAATGGCGGCGGCGGACTGACGAATCTCGGTCTGCTGGATCGTCAATCCAAGGCGACGACGTTCGCGGGCGGATGGACGCGGATCTGGTCGGGCGCGCTGGTCAGCGAATTTCGCGGCGGCTACAGCAGGGACACGCGCAACCGCAAGAGCCGCTTCGTCGCCGGCGCGCTGGGCGCCCAGTTCCAGCTCGAGATTCCACCGCTGGCGGCGGGCGCGCCTGGCTTCCCGTCGTTCCTGTTCTCCGGGACGAATCGGCCGTCCGACATCCGCGACCAGCGGCAGAACACCTTCCGCGATCTCGATCAATCGTCGTTGTCGTTCAGCAGCACCTCCACCTGGCTGAAAGGACGCCACTCGATGAAGTTCGGCGGCATCTTCAGCCGCAACTATGCGAAAGACGGCTACTCGACCGGTGCCAACGAGTCCAAGGGGGCATACGCCTTCTCGGGATTCGCGACCGGCAACGCCTTCGCCGACTTCCTCCTCGGACTGCCGAACGAGGTTCGCGAGCAGCGCAACACCCGCGGCGACCAGCCGATGGACACGTTCTCGAATGACTGGGCGATCTTCGCGCAGGACGACGTGAAGCTGACCCCGCGGCTGACGCTGTTCCTGGGGCTGCGGTACGAAGTGATCGGGGTGTTCGTCGACAAGAACGACATCTACGCGAACTTCGTCCCGACCGACGGCGGCCATCACATGGTGCCGAATTCCGCGATCGCGGCCCTGCTGCCTCCGGGCGCGGTACGTCTCGGCCGCACGCTGACCTCGGACCAGTTCGATGTCGGCCGCGGCTTGATCCGGACCGACCGGAACAACATCAGCCCGCGCCTCGGTTTCGCCCAGCGCCTGGACGACAGCAACAAGACGGTGCTGCGCGGCGGCTTCGGCATCTTCCATCCGACCGGCGCGGCGCAGGGAGCGCGCGACATCATGTCGCGCAACCCGTTCCGATACACGATCAGGTTCAGCCGTCCGCGGCTGCAGCAGGGCTTTTCGTCCGGCACGCGGACCGAGTCGCTCGGGTTCGGCAATCAGGGTCTGCAGCTGGATCTCGAGCTGCCCGACATCTACCAGTACAACCTGACGCTGGAGCGCGAGCTGCCGGGCGGACTCGGCGCCCGCGTCAGCTACATCGGATCGACGATGAAGAAGCTGCTCGTCCACCGCGACTACAACACGGTGCAGGCCAGCGCCGTGCCGCTCGGCAACGTCGACAGCGACCCGGCGGCGAGAGCGCGGCTGCCGTTTCCGATCTACGGCACGTTCATGGACATCACCGAGAACCGCGGCGAAGGGCAGTTCAACGCGCTCCAGCTGGAGCTGCAGCGCCGCTTCAGCGGCGGCCTGGCGGTGAACGCCGCCTATACGCTGGCGGGGTCCGACAGCAACGCGCCCGACAGCGGCAACAGCACCATCGGCGTCGTCCAGTACGATCCCTACGATATCGAGAAGGATCGCGGACCGGATCCCAACGTGGTCAAGCATCGTGTGGTGATGAACAGCACGTGGGAGATTCCGTTCGGGCGCGGCCGTGCGTTCGGCAGCGAGCTGCCGCGATGGGCCGATGCGATCGCCGGCGGGTGGACTGTCTCCACGATCTTCCAGGCGCGCAGCGGACCGAACCTGACGCCGTACTTCACCTACGGCGACACCGGCGGCATCTATCCGGCGAACACCGGGCGCACCCTGGACGGCGTCGGACAGTTCGGCGAGGCGTGGCGTCCCGACGTCACCGGCAATCCCAACACCGGAGGCAGCCGCACGCAGTTCTACGACCTGACGAAGTTCACGCTGCCGGCCCCCGGCACGCTCGGCAACGCGAAGAAGGGCAGCGTCAAGGGGCCCGGCACGTGGATCGTGAACCTGGCGTTCTACAAGAATCTCGTGCGTGCGCGCGCCGTCACCGCCGACTTCACCGTGCTGCTCGACAACGCGTTCAATCACCCGCAGTTCGCCGTGGGGCTGGGCACCGGCGGGTTCATGGACCTGACCGACTATCTGATCAACGGCGTGGCCGCGAACGGCAACACGGCAGTACTCGACGCCGACACCGTGGGCAGCACCGAGGGCTTTTCAGTCGGCCGGGTGGTGCGGCTGGGTCTGCGGCTGCGGTTTTAGGGCAGGAGCGCGGGCGCTGCGGGTCCCTTTTCCGGCCGACGTCCGCGATGAAGCGCAGCTCGAGGATCTCCTCGCTCAGCCGTCCGACGCGGACGTCGAGTGCGTACGGCGGCTCGACGGCGACGTCCTCGTCATCGGCGCGTCGGGCAAGATGGGGCCGTCGCTGGCACGGCGCATCCATCGCGCAATCCGCCGCGCCGGCGTGCGCCGGCGCGTTCTGGCGGCGTCGCGATTCTCGACGCCCGCCGTCCGCGCCAGCCTCGAGGCAGAGGGCATTCACACCATCGCCTGCGACCTCCTGAACACGGATCACGTCGCGGCGCTGCCCGCGGCGGAGAACGTCCTGTTTCTCGCCGGCCGGAAGTTCGGCACCCTCGATCGCTCGGACCTCACGTGGGCCACGAACACGGTCGTGCCCGCGCGCGTCGCCGAGCAATTCGCGCCGTCGCGCATGGTCGTGTTCTCGACCGGCAACGTCTACCCGCTGGTGCGGGTCGAGGGTCCGGGTTCGCGCGAAGCGGATCCGCCGTCGCCCGCCGGCGAATACGCGCAATCCTGTCTCGGACGCGAGCGGGTGATCGAGTTCGTGTCCCGCGAGCGCCGGCTGCGGGCGCTCATCTTCCGGCTCAACTACGCCGTCGACCTCCGCTACGGCACGCTCGTGGACATCGCCCGCAAGGTGATCACCGGCGACGCGGTGGATCTGACGATGGGGTTCTTCAACGCGATCTGGCAGGGAGATGCCAACAGCTACGCCCTGCGCAGCCTCGAGCTCTGCTCCTCGCCGCCCGAGATTCTCAACGTGACGGGCGCGGAGCGCATTTCCGTCAGAGACACCGCCGAGTGGTTCGGATCCACCTTCGGCCGCCCGCCAGTCTTCGTGAACACCGAAGGCCCGGTGGCGCTGCTCAGTGATGCGAGCCGCTGTCGCGCTCTGCTCGGCGACCCGGACGTGCCGCTGCCGCTGCTGCGGCAGTGGGTGGCCCGCTGGGTCGCACACGGAGGCACATCGCTGAACAAGCCGACGCACTTCGAAGTGACCGATGGCCGCTACTGATTCCGCCGACAGGACGAAGCTGCGCCACGAGCTGCGGCGCGGGCTGGTCATTCCCGCGCATCCGCTGGCGCTGACGGAGAGGCGAACGCTCGACGAGCGCCGCCAGGCCGCGCTCACACGGTATTACTGCGATGCCGGCGCGGGCGGCATCGCCGTCGGCGTCCACACGACGCAGTTCGCCATCCGGGATCCGGCGCACGATCTGTTCGAGCCGGTGCTGGCGCTGGCGGCGCGGACGGCGTCCGCGTGGTGCGGGTCGCGATCGCGGCCGGTGATGATCGCCGGGGTGGTCGGCACGACGCCGCAAGCGGTGCGCGAAGCGGAGATGGCGGCCGCGCTCGGCTACGATGCGGGTCTGCTCAGTCTTGCGGCGTTTCGTGATGCCGGCAACCGCGAGCTGCTCGCGCACTGCCGGCGTGTCGCCGACGTCCTGCCGGTGTTCGGCTTCTATCTGCAGCCCGCCGTCGGCGGCCGCGCGCTGGACCGGACGTTCTGGCGGGGGTTCTTCGAGATCGAAGGGGTGGTGGCGGTCAAGGTGGCCCCGTTCGATCGCTACCGCACGATCGACGTCCTCGCCGCACTTGCCGACAGCGGCCGCGATGACGTGGCGCTCTACACCGGCAATGACGATGCGATCGTGGTCGACCTGCTGACGCCGTTCCCCGGCAGGATCGCCGAGCGCCCGCTGCATTTCTCAGGAGGCCTGCTCGGGCAGTGGGCGGTCTGGACGAAGCGGGCGGTCGAACTGCTGGCGCGCTGCCGTGCCGTCACGACCGGCGCCGCGGGCGAGGCCGGCGGCGAGCCGCTGCGGCTGCTGGCGCTCGGCGCCGAGCTGACGGATGCCAACGCCGCGCTGTTCGATTCCGCGCATCGGTTCGCCGGATGCATCCCCGGCCTGCACGAAGTGCTGCGGCGGCAAGGGCTGCTCGCCGGGCGGTGGTGCCTCGATCCGAACGAGGATCTGAGTCCCGGCCAGATGGACGAGATCGATCGCGTGCTCGCCCGGTACCCGCACCTGACCGACGACGGGTTCGTGCAGGAGCACCTGCACCGATGGCTGTCATGACACTCGCGGGGCATGGACCGCGCGCCCTTGCCGCGCTGGCGCTGATCGCGGCGTTCGCGGCGACACCGGCGCGGCCGCCGGCGCCTGGGCGCCAGACCCGTGGCGAAGGCGTCCTTGGGCGCCAAAGCCCTGGCGACGGCGTCACCCCCGCCGATCTGGTCCTGACCAACGCCCGGATTCTCACCGTCGACAGCGCGTTCCGCACGGCGGCGGCGCTGGCCGTGCGCGGCGGGCGATTCGCGGCGGTCGGCACGAACGACGACGTACGCACGCTCGTCGGATCCGCGACGCGCGTCATCGACGGGCGAGGACGAACCGTGGTGCCCGGCTTCATCGACACGCACGTGCACGCGCTCGACGTCGCGAGCGCAGAGGCGATGCAACCGTTCGTGAATCTTCGATCGATTCCGGAACTGCAGGACTGGGTGCGCACGGAAGCGCGGCGCCGGCCCGCGGGCTGGATCTGGACGCCCCGGGTGTTTCCGACGCGGCTGCGCGAGCGCCGGTTTCCGACGCGTCAGGAACTGGATGCGGCGGCGCCCGATCACCCCGTCGTCGTGGACGCCGCCTACGCGTTCGCCCTGAACAGCGCGGCGCTCCGGGCGGCGGGGATCACGCGCGACTCCGCCGACCCTGCGGGTGGCGCGATCGTGAAGGACGCGGCCGGCGACCCGACCGGTCTCCTGCGGAACGCGGGCGGGCTGATCGCGCGATTCCGGCCGGCATCCGGCGGAATCCCGCTGGAGACGCTCGAGCGGGTACATCGGCAATACCTGGCCGTCGGGATCACCAGCGTGATCGAGCGCGGCGCCACGCTGCCAGGGCTCGAGACCTATCGCGCGCTGAAGCAGGCCGGACGTCTGCACGTCCGGGCGACGGTCACGATTCGCGTCCCGGACGCGACCGCCGCGGCAAGCGTGGAGCGCTTCATCGATGGGCTGCCGTTCAAGCTCGGCGAGGGAGACGACTGGCTGAAGACGGGTCCGCTGAAGCTGGTCGCGGACGGCGGGATCCTGATCGGCACGTCGTTCATGCGCAAGCCGTTCGGCCCCGGCGGCCGCGCGTTGTACGCGATCGCCAATCCCGACGATCGCGGGTTCCTGACGCTCACGCCGGAGCAGATTGCCGCCGCCATCGCGGTCATTCACCGCCGCGGCTGGCAGATGGTGGCGCACGTGACCGGCGATGCCGGCGTTGACGTCGTCCTCGACGGCATCGAAGCGGCGCAGAAAGCGACGCCGGGTGCGGACCGCCGCCACACCGTGATCCACGGGTACTTCGTCAACCGGGAGTCGGCCGCGCGCGCGGCTCGACTGGGCGTGCTGGTTGACACACAGCCGGCGTGGCACTACAAGGACGGTGACGCGCTGGCGGCAGCGCTCGGCGCCGACCGGCTCGCGCGGTTCATCGGCTTGAACACGTGGCGACAGGCCGGCGTCGAGGTCGCAATCAATACCGACCACATGTTCGGGCTCGACGCCAACGACGCGATGAATCCGTTCAACCCGTTGCTCACCATCTATTCGGCGGTCACCCGACGCACTGAATCGGGCCGCGTGCTCGGCCCCGGCGAGACCGTGTCGCGACAGGAGGCGCTGCGGATGATGACGAGCGCCGCGGCGAGGTTCAGCTTCGACGAGAAGGATCGCGGGTCGATCGAGGTCGGCAAGCTGGGTGACTTCGTCATCCTCGACGACCATCTCTTGACCGTGCCCGCCGAGCGGCTGCGGACGATCCGCGCGGACCTCACCGTAATCGGCGGACACGTCGTGTTCGAAAAGGAAAAACTGCCATGAATCGTCGCGTGTTCCTGTCGAAAACCGCGGCCGCGACCGTGGGG
Source organism: Vicinamibacterales bacterium (assembly GCA_035699745.1). Lineage (NCBI taxonomy): Bacteria > Pseudomonadati > Acidobacteriota > Vicinamibacteria > Vicinamibacterales > Vicinamibacterales bacterium. The sequence goes on along the minus strand of DASSPH010000072.1, from coordinate 135,966 downwards.
TTCGCGGCGGCGTTCCCCGCGCGGGCACGCGGGCAGAAGAGTCCCAACGAGACGATCAACGTCGCCATCATCGGCCTGCGCGGCGACAACAAGGGACACCCGACGTGGACCGCGCGCGGCCGCGGCCAGGATCACTACCAGCATCTCGCCGCGATTCCCAACGTCCGCATCACCCACGTCGTGGACGTGGACGAGCGGCATTTCGGAGACTCGTTGTCGTTCGTCAGGGGAAAGTGGGGCGGAGATCCGAAGACGGAAACGGACTTCCGGCGGATCCTCGACAACCGCGAGGTCGATGCCGTGACGATTGCGGCTCCCGATCACTGGCACGCGCTGATGACCATCTGGGCCTGTCAGGCGGGCAAGGACGTCTACGTCGAGAAACCCGTCAGCCACAACCTCGTCGAAGGCCGCCGGATGATCGAGGCCGCCAGGCGGTACGGCCGCGTGGTGGCGGTGGGAACGCAGCGGCGCAGCAGCGCGGCGCTTGCCAGAGCCGTTCAGTTCGTCCGCGAAGGCGGTCTGGGAACGCTCTATGGCGGCAAGACCATCATGTATCGCTACCGGGATCCGATCGGCGTCGCGACGAACGGTCCGGTACCTCCGGGGGTTCACTACGATCGGTGGCTCGGACCGGCGCCCGCGCGTCCGTTCAACGCCAACCATTTCCACTACCACTGGCACTGGTTCTGGGAATACGGCACCAGCGATCTGGGGAATACCGGCGTGCATTCGATCGATGCGGCGCGATGGCTGCTTGGCAAGGACGAGCATCCCCGCACCGCCCACTCGATGGGCGGCCTGCACGAGGCTGGCGCGCCAACCGATCAGGTCACACCGAACACACAGCAGGCCAGCTGGCAGTACGCGGATGGGACCCAGCTGCAGTGCGAGGTGCGGAACTGGTACAGCGGTCCGCCCGAAGCACAGGGCATCTTCATTTTCGGCTCGAAGGGATGGATGAGGGTCGGCGACGACGGCGCGCAGGTCTACTTCGGCCGTAAGAATGAACCCGGCCCCAAGCTGACCGTCGAAAAGGAACCCGACGCCGGTCAGGCGCACTTCGAGAACTTCATCGGTTGCATACGGACGCGCCAGCCGCAGAACCTCGGGGCCACGATCGCGGACGGTCATCTGTCGACGGCGCTGTGCCACCTCGGAAACATCTCCTGCCGCCTGCGGCGATCGGTGACCTTCGACGGCACGAAGGAGCGCTTCGTGGGCGACGAAGAGGCGGACGCGCTTCTCGGCCGGACCTACCGCGCGCCGTATCTGCTGCCGGAGCGGCCCTAGGATGCTCGACCGCAGTCGTTGCGCGCGCGCCGCACTGGCGATCCTCCTGCTGTGCACCTGTCTCGACGGACGCGCCCGCACCCGGACCGGCGAATGGCGATCGTATGGATACGATCCCGGCGGATCCCGGTATTCACCACTCGATCAGGTCAGGCGCGACAACGTGTCCCGGCTCGCCCAGGCATGGGTCTACCATCACGGCGAGCCCGCCGCTGCGCCCGGGCGCGAGGGGCCGGCGTTCGAGTCGACGCCGTTGATGATCGGCGACCTGCTGTATTTCACATCGCCGCGCGGGCGCGTGATCGCGCTCGATGCGGAGAGCGGCGCCGAGCGGTGGACCTTCGATCCCAGGCTGACGGCGGCGCAAGGCGCTCCCAGACACCGCGGCGTCGCCTACTGGGAAGCGGGCCGCGATCGCCGCATCTTCGTCGGCACGCACGACGGACGGCTGATCGCGCTCGACGCGTCGACCGGCAGGCCCAGAGCGGCGTTCGGCGATCGGGGACAGATTCAGCTCGATGCCCGCTTGAGCCTGCGATCTCCACCGGCCGTCTTCAAGCACCTGGTGATCGTCGGATCTGCCGCGCCGGAGTTTCCGGCGTCCGGTCCGTCCGGCGACGTGCGGGCGTTCGACGCACGCACCGGGCGGCAGGTGTGGGAGTTTCACACCATTCCGCGGCCCGGCGAACCCGGGCACGACACGTGGGAGGCCGGCGCATGGCGAGGCCGCACCGGCGCCAACGTGTGGTCGATGATGGCCGTCGACGACGTCCGCGGCCTGGTGTTCCTGCCGATCGGATCCGCCTCGTACGATTTCTATGGCGGCGATCGCCGCGGTCAGAACCTCTACGCGAGCAGCATCGTCGCGCTCGACGCCGCCACCGGCCGGCTGCGCTGGCATTTCCAGACCGTGCACCACGATCTCTGGGACTTCGATGTCCCGGCGCAGCCCGTGCTCGTCTCCGTCGAGCATGACGGACGTCGCGTCGATGCCGTGGCACAGGTGTCGAAGACAGGATTCGTCTACCTGCTCGAACGCGAGACGGGGCGGCCGCTGTTTCCGATCGAGGAGCGGCCGGTGGCGGCAAGCACCGTCCCCGGCGAGGCCGCGTGGCCGACGCAGCCATTTCCCCTCAAGCCGCCCGCGCTGGCGCGGATCGCGCCGCTGACACGCGACGACCTCTCCGATGTCACACCGGAGGCGCGGCAGTACTGCGAGGCCCTGTTCGACCGCGTCGTCAGCGGCGGGCTGTTCACGCCGCATGGAGAGAAGCTGACGCTCGTGTTTCCCGGGAACCTCGGGGGGGCGAGCTGGTCGGGCGCCGCCTTCGATCCAGGCAGCGGCTACCTGTTCGTGAACGTCAACGAGCTCGGCGCGGTAGGCGAAATGCGGAAGCTCGCGTCCGGCGGGTACCGGCGTGGAAGCGACCTGCCGCGTGGTGAGTACGCGAGGTTCTGGGACGAGCGGCGATGGCCGTGTCAGAAGCCGCCATGGGGCACGCTCAACGCGGTGAACCTCCACGACGGATCGATCGCCTGGCGCGTGCCGCTCGGGATGGTGGAGGCCCTGGCCGCGAAAGGGATGAAGGACACGGGGACGCCGAATCTCGGCGGCGCGATCGTCACGGCCGGCGGGCTGGTGTTCATCGCCGGCTCGAACGACGCCCGCATGCGTGCGTTCGACGCCCGCACCGGCGCGGTGCTCTGGGAGGCTGCGCTGCCGGCGAGCGGGCATGCGACGCCGATGACGTACCTGGGTCCGCGCAGCGGCACGCAGTTCGTCGCGATCGCCGCCGGGGGCGGCGGATATCTGAGCTCGACCCATGCCGACGCGCTGGTCGCGTTTACCTTGAAGTGACGATCATGCCGCGCGTGGCGAACTCGATCTCACGGGTGTCGAGGTGGGGCTTCGTCTTGCGCTGTGGCTCGTCGGGGCCGTGGCAGGCGAAACAGTTGTTGGACACCGCGGCGATCGCGGTGATCCTGTTCGCCTGCAGTGCTGTGGCGGCGCCGCAGCCGGAACAGCTCCAACGATCAGGGGAGCTGCAGGGTTTCGTCGACGAGGCGCGAGTGACGCAGCGGCTGCCCGCTCTCGCCGTTGTCGTCGTCCGGAGCGATGGCCGGCCGCGGGTTCTGGTGAGCGGCGAACGGCGGATCGGCAAGGGCGATCCGATCACGCCAGCGGACCTGATGCACCTCGGGTCGCTGACCAAGGGCGTCACCGGAACGGTGATCGGAGCGCTCGCCGACCAGCATCGGCTGACGCTGGAGACGACGATCGGCCAGGCGTTTCCCGAGCTGGCGGCGAAGATGCAGCCGGGCTACCGGCAGGTGAGCGTGCGTCAACTGCTGACGCACAGCAGCGGCGTGCCGCCGTATCGCACCAGAGAGTCGCTGCAGTCGATGCTGGCTCTGAAGGGCACGCCCGCGGAACAACGATACGCATTCCTGGAGCGCGTGCTGGCCGAGCCGTTGCGGTTCGAGCCGGGGACCAGGCACGAATACTCGAATGCCGGCGGCGCCATCGCCGGTGCCATCGCCGAGCGGATCGGCGGCGCGCCGTACCGGCAGCTCGTCCAGGAGCTGGTGTTCGCGCGCCTCGGAGGCCACGCGGCATTCGGGAATCCCGGACTCGCGGCCACGCCGCAGCCGTGGGGGCACACGCGAACCATTCTCGGCACGGTCGTCGAGGTGTCCCCCGCCGACGCGGTCTACACGACACCGCTCGCGATCGAGCCAGCCGGCGACGTATCGCTCTCCCCGCAGGACTACGGCCGTTTTCTCCAGCTCCACTTGCGCGGTCTGAGAGGCCGCGATGACGTGCTGAAGGCCACGACGATTCAGCAGCTTCACAGCAGAGGGGCGCCGATCGATCCGTCGATGGGATTTGCGATGGGATGGTCGGTCATGCCGCGAGCCGGTGTCGAGTCGCACGAGCACGTCGGCAGCTATGGCGCCTACGTCGCGTATGCCACGATTCAGGCGTCGCGGGACGTTGCCGTGGGCGCGTTCACGAACCTCGGCGGCGGTCAGGACTCGAGGAACGCCGTGGCGAACGTGGCGTTGCAGATCGCCACGCGGGTCTCGGCGGAGAGGTAGCGTCCTCGGACGCACTGAAATCGATCAATGCTGTCAGGTATGCCAGTGCCATACAAGATCAGTGCGGGCGTTCTTCTCGCCGTCACCGTCATGGGTGCGGGTGCCCTGGCGCAGCGGAACGATGCCGCCAACCCTGAGATCACCGTGACGTTGCTCGGCTCCGGCGGCGGGCCGAACCCGAACCCGAAGCGCTTCGGACCGAGCATTCTCGTCGAGGCCGGCGGCCAGACGCTGCTCTTCGACTGCGGCCGCGGCGCCAGCATCCGTCTCGCACAACTCGGGATCCGTCTGGGGCAGGTGCGAAACGTCTTCCTGACGCACCTGCATTCCGATCACATCATCGGACTGCCGGACCTGTACCTGACGGGATGGGGCGCACAGGGGCGCAGGACACCCCTTCGGGTGTGGGGCCCTGCGGGCACGAAAGAAATGATGGCGCACCTCGTGAAGGCGTTCGACTTCGATATCCGGATCCGGCGCGACGTCGACGAGAAGTTCGTCAAGGAAGGCATCGAGGTGTCGAGCACCGACATCAAGGAGGGCGTGATCTTCGAAGAGGGAGGCGTGGCGGTCACCGCGTTCTACGTCGATCACCGCCCGATCGAGCCCGCGTTCGGATACCGTGTCGACTACCGCGGACGATCGGTCGCCATGTCAGGGGACACGCGGTTCTCCGAGAACCTGATAAAGCACGCGAAGGGCGTCGACCTGTTGATCCACGAGGCCATCGATCCCCTGGAAGTGCGCGCGCGGCTCAGCAGGCTGGCCGCGACGCAAGCCGAGATCGACAACATCGTCGCGCATCACATCACGGCCGAAGAGGCCGGCGTCGTGTTCGCCCGCGTGAAGCCGAAGCTTGCCGTCTACGCGCATATCTCGGATGCGGATCTCATCACGCCGGCGCGGAAATCGTACTCGGGTCCGCTCGAAGCCGGCGAGGACCTGATGGCGATCGACATCGGCAGCAATGTCACGGTGCGTCGAGCCAACAAGTAAGACGAGCTCCACGGTCGCGCCGCGCCGTGCGTCTCCGCGTTCGAGGTCGAGCCCGTCGATCCACCGACCTATGCAGCCGTGGTGCTCGCTCGCGGCCGCGGCCGCGGCGGATGCATCCGGTCGAGGCGCTGCGGGCCGAGTAAGCCGTCCTCCTAGAACTTCGTCACCGGGGCGGCGTCGACACTCAACCAGTTCGCCGGGTTCGCCGGACTGACGCCGCGCGCCGTCATGATCGAGAAGAACGTGTACGGGCCGGCCGGATCGATCAACGTCCAGGTGTGGTTGAACAACGGCACGTTGAGCGTCTTCTGGTTGGCCGCCATCGTCGTGGTGAACATCGAGATCAGCACGGCGGGTCCGCTGGGGCCCTGAACGCCGACATAGAGATCGACGCTCTGCGGCGCCGGCAGGCGATTGAGGAGCGACACCGACACAGTCAAGGTGTGGCCCGGCCTGTAGACCGACCGATCGGTGTGGATGGGGAACGCCTGCACCGCGCGGCGCGCGTCGATGCGGCCCCACCCGTACAGGTTATTCGGTTGATCTTCCGGGCCGATGCCGCAGCCCCCCGCGTTGATCATCAATGCCGCCGGACGGATCATCGACTCCGTCCCGGCGACGTCGCCGCGCAGGTTCGGGAACTTCGACCAGAGCAGCGCGACCAGACCCGCGACGTGCGGCGAGGCCATCGACGTCCCGGTGAATGCCCCGTAGCCGCCGGTCCGAGCGCTGGAGCGGATGTTCACGCCCGGCGCCGACACGTCGGGCTTGATGCCGAACGACAGCGTCGACGGTCCGCGGGCGCTGAACGACGCGAGGGCGTCGTTGATGTCGGTCGCCCCCGCCGAAAACGCCTCGGGATTGTCGCCCGGCGACCCGGACGAGAGGCACGTCGGTCCATTGTTGCCGTTGGCGAACGCCGGGAAGATGCCGGCCGTCCGCCAGTTCTGCAGAATCGTCTGGAAGAACGTGTCGCCGCCACTATTTCCCCACGAGTTGTTGATGACATCCGGCCGCCTGGCGGGATCGGGGTTCTGACCGCTCAGATCGGTGGGCGCGAGCATCCAGTCGCCGCACGCGATCAGCGAGACCGTGGTGCCGCTGCCGCTCGGCAGCGCGTCGCAGGCGATCCAGCGCGCGTCGGGCGCCATGCCAATCTGATTGCCCGCGCCGTCGTCGCCGAGCATCGTGCCCATGGTGGCGGTACCGTGGCCGTTCAGATCGCACGGCGCGAGGCTCGGGTTGCCGCATCCGTGTGGCGGATCGAACCAGTTGTAGTTGTGGTCGAACGCGCCGTTGCCCTGGTTGCCGCGGTACTTTCCGACGAGCGCCGGGTGATCGAAGCGCGCGCCGGTGTCGATGTGGGCGACGACGATCCCCTGTCCTCTGAAGCCGGACGCCCACACCTCCGGCGCGCGGACCTTTGCGATGTTCCACTCGATGGCGTTCACCTGCGCCGCGGCGGTGCCCTGTTCGAGCGGGGGGACGGTGATGACGCTCGACGGCACGATGTAGTCGACCGCCGGGTGGTTGGCGATTGCCGCGGGCGGGAGCGCGCGGGCGACGACGGCGATCGCGTTGACGCTGAAGAATGGGCGGACCTGGCGGACGCGGCCGGCGGCGCGCTCGCCGGCGAGCAGCGCCAGTACCGGCGCCTGCGAGCGATCGGCGGCATCCTTCAGCGCGCGATACACCATCCAGCCGCGCGTGTCACGGTCGAGGGCGCTGTCGGCAGCGCCCGCGGCAACGCCCTGCTCCTTCATGACAATGAGGTAGGTGACTTCCTCCTGCGCCGCGAACGCCGCCTGCAGCCCGGCGCCGATGCCATCGGCCGGCCGGACGCGCGGACCCGAGGAAGCCTGCACCGTCGTGACCACGATCGCGGCGGCCAGACACGATCCGAGCGCACGGAGCTTGCTCATAACCCCCCCTGTCGAATGAAGGGGGGCATTATTGCAGGGTCACTTGATTTCCACCAGCCAGATGTCCGCGTCGAGCACCGAGCGCTCGATCAGCAGCGATCGCGCGTCGCGGGTGAGCCGGTAGCGCGTGCCGCCGGACAGCGGCACCGGGACCGGTGTCCAGGTGCCGGCGATCGCATCGACCAGCGCGAGGCCCGTCCCTGACATGAAGAGGAACCGGCGCGAATCCCCCAGCCATCCGGCGACGGCCGATCCGAACTGGTACTTGGGGCCTGGCACGGCAAAGACCCGCGCGCGACCGGTGGCCGGATCGAGCACCGCCGCCGTGTGCGGCACGCCGCTGCCGTCGAGAATCGAGCCGGCAATCAGCTTCCCGTCGGGCGACCATGCCTCCGCGTTGAAGGTCTCGGGCAGCGGGTTCTTCACGAACGTTGCCGACTGGGGCGTCGCGGCGGACGCGAGGTCGAAGATCCAGGTGCCAAACGGCGGCCGCGTGCTCACGGCCGTTGCCGCGCGGCGCCTGTCCGGCGCCCAGATGGCTTCGTAGATGTCCGAATGCAGGTCGGTCATCTGCCGCAGATCCGATCCGTCGCGACGGACCGACCACAGCTCCCACTCGCCGGTGCGGGTCGACATGAACCCGATGCGATCTCCGTCGGGCGACCACGCCGGGTTGCGGTCCTTCGCGGCGTCATCCATCAAGCGAATGGTCTCGGAACCATCGGGGCGCATCAGGTAGATGTCTTCGTTGCCGGTGCGGCCGGTGCAGGCCAGCCAGTCTGCCTGTGGCGCCGGCGAGCACCACCCGAGCGACGGGCTTCGCACGACCGGCGCGGGCCGGACGTGCACCTCCGCGGCGGCGTCGACCGGCGCCAGCGACAGTTCGAAACTGCGGCTGTACGCCATGACCGACAGCCGGCGGTCATCGGCGGCGGCGCGTGCGTAGGCGACGCCTGTCAGGCTGCTGGTGATCGCCTGCGGCGCGCCGCGCGGCACACCCGTGCGCTGATCGATCCCGACGCGCCAGACGTTCATGCTGCCGCTGCGGTCGCTGGAGAAATACAGCCAGCGGCCGTCGGGCGACCACTCCGGCGACCAGTCCGTCGCCGCGTCGTGCGTGACGGCCACCGGCGCGGCGCCCCGGATGTCGACGGTCCAGATGTCGCGCTGGCCGCCAGTGTTCGCCCAATACGCGATCCGGCCGCCGTCGGGTGACCACGCGGGCTGCACCGCATCACCGTCGATCACCTTGCTCACTCTGCCGGTCGCGACCTCCGCCGTCCACAGCTGCGATCTGATGTTGCGCGAGTACGGATCGAGCACCCCCTCGGTGGCATAGGCCAGCGAGCGTGCGTCGGGCGACCACGCCGGATCGAACCCGGCGGTCGTGACACGGCGGACGGACTCTCCGGTTGCGCCCATGAGAAATATCCCGCCGCTGTCGCGCTCGGAGCGGAAGGCGATGCGCTCGCCGTCCGGCGAGATCGCCGCCTGGTGATCGTCCGCCGGCGAGTCGGCCGTCAGGTTGATCGCTCTCGCACCGCCGACGCGCAGCAGGAACAGATCGAGATTGCCGCGAGCGGCGCTTGCATAAACGACCTGCCGGCCGTCGGGCGAGATGTCGGGCTGCAGTTCGGCGCCGGGCAGTTCCGTCAGCCGCCGCAGGACGATTTCCGGCAGGCCGCGGGGCGGCTCCGTCGCGCGTCCGGATGTCAGCAGCCACACGAGCACGCCGCCGGCGAGCGCGCCGGCGACCGCCCAGCGGAGTGCCTTCGCATGCAGGAGGCCCGTCCGCCGGACGCGTGCAGGCTGGTCGCCGGCCGCGGCCGACAGGAGAATCCGCGCCTCGCCGATATCCCGAAGCCGCAGCTTCGGATCTCGTTCGAGGCACCGGGCGATCAGGTCGCGGACGGCTGGCGGCGTTGCCGGCGGCAGCCGCCGCAGGTCGATGTCGGCGCGGAGAACCGCGGCGATCGTCTCGGACGGCGTTTCAGCCGCGAAGAGCGGCCGCCCCGACAGCATCTCGTAGACCACGGCCCCGAAGGCCCAGATGTCTGCGCGCTTGTCGACCGCTTTTCCCTTCGCCTGCTCCGGAGCCATGTAGCCGGCGGTGCCGAGAACGATGCCCAACTGCGTCAGCGCGGGGGAGGTGATCGTCGGGGAGTCGTCCAGTCCGGCGGCACCGGAGGATGCGGCGTCGGCCGCCCTCGAGTCGAGCGCCTTGGCGAGGCCGAAATCGAGGACCTTCACCGACCCGTCATCGCCGACCTTGATGTTGCCCGGCTTGAGATCGCGGTGGACGATCCCTTGTTCGTGCGCCGCCTCGAGCGCTTCGGCCAACTGACGCGCCACCGGGAGCGCCTCTTCGATCGGCATGGGGCCCGCGGCCAGCCGCTGCGAGAGATCCGGCGCGTCAACGAACTCCATCACGAGCGCGGGGGGCTGCTCGATGACGCCGAAGATCTGCGCGATATGGGGATGGTTCAGCGCGGCGAGGGTCTGCGCCTCCCGGCGAAACCGCATGACGCGATCCGGGTCGGCCGCGAAGATGTCCGGCAGCAGCTTGAGGGCGACATCGCGCCGAAGGCCGGTGTCGCGCGCACGATACACCTCTCCCATCCCTCCCGCACCGATCAGATGGCCGACTTCGTACGGCCCGAGGCGCGCGCCGAAAGTCAGGGGCATGTGAGAGTGGTGGGATTCTACCTTGTCGCAGGAATCGGCCGCGTTCCGCTTCCCGGCGGTCGTGGGCGTTCGCGGCGCTCTCGAGCGTTCTGCGCCGGGACGGTCAGCGTGGCGCCATGGCTTTCAGCTTCGCGTCCGCGGCAGCCACCCAGCCCGGCTCGAGATCGCCGCCGCGCCAGAAGCCGAGGAAGCGCTCGTACTGCACGCGCGCGCGGGCGGTATCGCCGCGCCGCTCGTAAATCTGTCCGAGCAGGAAGAGGCTGCGCACGAACGTGTCCAGGCGGAACAGGCGCTCCTGGCCGGACTGGAGGCGCTCGAGCAGCGCCGCGGCCTCGGCGTCGCGCGCCGCCTTGATGTTTGCCGCGGCCGCCGCCAGCAGCAGATCCGGATGCGAAGAGGGCGGCGGCGCCGGCGCGCCGCGCGGCGGCAGCATCGCCACCGCCTTGCCGAGTTCCTCGACGGCGGCGGCGGCGTCGCCGCGCAGCATGGCCATCTCTCCACGCGCCCAGTGGACCCGCCGGATTTCCCTGACGCTGTCCGGAAGGACGCGGGCACGCGTCTCGAGCAGCGCGACGGTCTGCTCGGCGTCCGCCGGCCGGCCCGCCGCCGCCCGGGCGATCGCGAGGAGTTGGAGCGACTCGAATTCCGTGTTGCGATTGCGCGCATCGGCGGCCGCCAGCTCCGCCTGCGCTGCGGCCGATGCGGCCTTCCCCTGGCGCAGCAGCAGCTCCACCATCCGGTTTCGCGAGATCGAGCGCTGCGTCGACGGCAGTCCCACGATGCGTGTCGCGCGCTCCAGATCCGCCAGTGCCGCCTGCCCGCGTCCCCGCAGGAGCGAGAGCTGGGCCGTGTTGGTCAGCCCTGCGAACTGCGCGAACGGCGTTCGCGCGCCGCTCAGTTCTGCGTTCACGGCGGCGGCGTCGGCCCAGCGCTCCTGCAGCACCGCCACCGCCCGTTTGCCCAGCATTGCGGGGACCAGTGTGGGGCTCAGGGCCAGGGCGCGCTCGTACGCCCGCCGCGCGTCGTCGAGTTGTCCGTCGGCGGCGAGCGTCACGCCCAGCATCTGCTGTCCGAGCGCGCTGTCGGGGTACCGGCGGACGAAGTCCTCGGCGATCTGCCTGGCCCGGGCGACGTTGCCGGTCTCGATCAGCATCAAGGCGAGGTTCTGGTGGGTGGTCGGGGTGGAGCTGCCCCGCCGCAGCAGCTCTTCGGACTGCTCGATCCCTTCCCGATATCGCTCCAGGTCGAAGAAATGCGCGGCGAGATTGTGCCGCGCGGCGTGATGCTCCGGGTGCAGCTTCAACAACTGTCGGTACGCCTCGATGCTGCGGCCGATCGTCTCCGGACGGGTGCCGTAGTAATAGCCCTCGATGTAATAGCGTTCGCGCGTGGTCAGGCGCGCCGACAGCTCCAGCGCGCGCTGCGCGTGCGCGTCCCGCTTGTCCAGTACGTTCAGGTTGCCGTTCACGACCGCCAGCTTCGCGTGGGCCATGGCGAACGTGGGATCGATCGCGATGGCCTTTTCCAGCAGCGGAATGGCCTGGTCCGACAGGCCGCGCTCGTGAAAGTTGATCCCGTCGGCATACTGCCGGTACGCCTCGATCGACGAGGTCGTCACATCCTTCAGGCCGAGGTCGAGCGTCTCCGCCGGCGCCTCGCCGGGCGCCCTGAACAGCGGCTCGGCCCGCGCGACGCCGAGCGTCGCGAGCGCCGTCTTGAACCGCCGCGTGAGCTCGTCGACCAGCGAGAACAGGCTCGACTCGCCGGTGCCTTCGACACGCTCGGCGCGGACGATCCGGCCGGTACGGGCGTCCTGCAGCCTCGCGCTGATCCGGATCGTGTCGCCGGCCCGCACGTAGCTGCCGACGACCACCTGATCCACGCCCGCGCGCCGCGCGATCTCGTCGACGACGTCGGCCGAGATCACCCGATCGTCGGCGCGTTTGAGCTGCTGCAGAATCTGGACGAGCCGGTCCGTGCCGAGCACCTCCACGTCGACCGACTGCGACAGATCCGTCACGATCATGTCGGTGAGGCCGACGCGCATCCAGTCGAGCGAGGCGTCGCCGGTGTTGTTGTCGAAGTACAGGACCGCGACCGCCGGCTTGCCGGACGCGTGGGCCGCCGGCTGCGGCGCCCGCTGGCCCCACCAGATGAACGCCGCGATCCCCGCCACCGCCACGGATGCCACGGCGGCCAGCTTGATGGCGCCGGCCCGTGTCCTGGCACCTGGCGGCGCGGCGTTGACCGCCGGCGTGGCGGCGGGGGACGCCAGCGCGGGTGTCGCCGCGGACTCGAGCTGCCGGCGCGCCGCACGAAGATCGACCACGACGTCTTTCACGCCCTGGAATCGATCCGCCGGATCCTTGGCCGTGCACTTGGCGATGATCCGCTGGAGGTCGGCGCCGATGTCAGCCCGCAGCCCCGCCAGCGCGGGCAGCGGCGGCACCGGCTGGGTGAGGATGGCCTGCATCGTATCCAGGCTCGACTGCCCCTGGAACGCCGGCCGCCCGGCGATCATCTCGTAGAGCGTCACGCCGAGGGCGAAGATGTCGCTGCGGCCATCGACGGAGGCGCCGCGCGCCTGCTCCGGCGACATGTAGGCCGCCGTGCCGAGCACGACCCCGGCGCCGGTGCGCGGCCCCTTCACGCTTGCCGTCGCGGCGTCGTGGCCGGTCTGCTCCACGAGTTTGGCGAGGCCGAAGTCGATCAGCTTGGCGTGACCGTCCTCGGTAATCATCACGTTGGACGGCTTGAGGTCGCGATGGACGATGCCCTTGTCGTGGGCGCGCGCGAGGCCTTCGGCCATCTCGGTGGCCAGGGTCAGCGCGCGCAGCGGCGCGAGCGGCCCGCGCGCGATGGCGTCACTCAGCTTCTCGCCGCGGATCAACTCCATGGCGATGAAGGTGACGCCCCCCTCGCCTTCGCCGACCTCGTGGATGACGGCGATGTTGGGGTGCTCGAGCGCGGAGGCGGCGCGCGCCTCCTGCAGCAGCCGGGCGCGGCGGTCGGGATCGTGGAGCAGGTCCTCGGGCAGGACCTTCAGCGCGACCTCCCGCGCCAGGTTGGCATCGACGGCCCGATAGACCACGCCCATGCCGCCGCGGCTGATTTCATCGACGATGTCGTAGTGCGAGAGGCGGCGGCCGATCAGTCCCACAGGGTTGGGGAGAGTATACGCGCGGTCGCAACGGCGGGCGACGCTGCTCCGCCGGGCACCCGGTGAGAGACCGAATGCGCGAGCCGCGACTGCCGCAGGGTCGATCAGCGCTGAATCCTGGGGACGAGCGCGACGCGGCGGTTCAATCGCCGGGTCTCTTCACGCGAGTTGTCGTACTCGGCGTGCCCCTCGCCCTGGCTCACCGTGAGCAGCCGTTCGGCCGGCACTCCCGCGCTGACCAGATAGTCCTTCACCGCGTTCGCGCGCCGGGTACCAAGCGCAAGGTTGTACGACCCCGTGCCGAGACTGCAGGTGTGCCCCTCGATCGTCACGACCAGCGACGGATCCGCTTTGAGCGCGGCCGCGGCGGCGCGCAGTCTCTCGATGTCCTCGCTGCGAATGGAAAAATGATCGCGCTCGAAGTGCACGTCCTCGAACGCGTAGGACTTTTTCGCGCCCGCGACGTCGCTGCCGCCCGCGGCCGGCGCGTCGCGCCGGACGTTGATGGTGACTCTCTCCTCTGCCGGAGCCGGGGCGGCGGTTGGCGGTGTCACGGACGCCTGCGCCGGAGCACTGTCACGCTGCGGCTCGCTCGCAGGCGCGGGCGGGGCGAGGTCCGGGGCCGGCTGCGCCGCGTCGGACGCCTGCGCCGCCGCCGGCTCGACCGCGGTCGCGCGAATCCACCCGACCTTGCGCGTGCCGTGCAGGTCGGGCGGGAGAATGACCCAGTACCACCCCTTGTCGTGATCGAAATCGAGGACCTCGAGCGTCGTGCCTTGATCGACGACGAGGATCACGTCGGTCTGAGGTCCAAGCCAGCGCATGATCCGCTCGGACTTGGTCAGCACGCGAACGTGGGCAGGAATCCGCCCCTGCGCCGCCGATGTGGCCGGGACGCACAGGGCGATCGCGATCAGGGCCCCAACGGGGAATAGACGCGCCATTCTGGACATGGGCGGCTGCCTTGCAGCCGGCGTGCCCTCCGGGCGCTCCTCGCAAGTGCTCTATTTCCGCCAACTTGGCGAAGTCGTTCCGGCTGCGCCGCGGAAGCGCTGACGAGGTCGGCAGTCGAGCGACAAAGATGAAATCACCGAGCCACGGTCGGCGTCATCAAGACCAGGACCGGCGTTCGGCGGTCTTAATGCCCGACGGCCGCAGTCCAAGCGGCTGAGGAGGTGTCGATGCGCGTCTACCGATCCACTGTCTTCGCAGTCGTCGCGTTCGCTGTTGCCGCACTGCCGGCGGCGGCGCAGGACGCGCGCGGCGTCGAAGTCACGCCGTATGTGGGGCTCGGGTCCGCCGGGGCGTCCCCCGTCGGCGCCGCGGTGACGTTCCCCGTCACGTCGACGCTCGGTCTCGAGACGGACGCGGCATATCGCCGCGGCGAGGGGCGCATCCACGCGCTGAGCACCAGCAGCAGTCTCTTGGTGTTTCTCCCGCGGGTCGGGCGAGCGACACCGTATGCCGCCGCCGGAGCCGGGTTGTCGCAGTACGGGGCGCCGGTGTTTTCCGCCGCCGGTTCTCCGATCGGCACCCAGTCGCGGCTGGCGGCAACGGTGAATGCCGGCGGCGGCGTGAAGATGCCAATGCGCGACAACCTGGCGCTGCGCACGGATGCCCGGTGGTTCAAATCCTTTGGTAAACAGGGGTCGGAGCAGTTCCGCGTCGCCCAGGGCATTGCCTTCGGCGGTGCTTCGAGAAAATAGCCGCGCCGCTGTCGAGGGGCGGGGGCGTCAGGCCGAGGCGCGCGGATGCGCCGATCCGACGACGCGGAGCAGTTCCTCGTAATCCACCGGTTTGACGAAATGCAGGTCGAAGCCGGCGGCGTGTGACTGTTCGCGATCCTCCTCCTGCCCCCAGCCGGTGATCGCGACCATCACGATCGACGCGCCCCACGCATGATCGCGGATGCGCCGACACGCCTGGTAGCCGTTGAGGACCGGCAGGCCGATGTCCATCAGCACGATGTCGGGCCGTACCCGCTCGGCGGTCCGCACCGCATCCGCGCCGTCGTGGGCCTTGTAGGTCTCGTGGCCTTCGAACTCCAGCAGCATCGCGAGCGACGCGGCGGCGTCGGCGCTGTCGTCCACGACCAGCACGCGCCGCGCCATCGACTCGACCGCCGGCGGGGCCCGCCGCTCCGGCGCCGGTCCTGCGGCGGCGGCCGGCAGTGCCGCGAGCCGCACCGTGAACTCGCTGCCGCGGCCGGGTCCCGCGCTGTGCGCGTCGACGGTTCCGCCGTGCAGCTCCACTAGCCGCTTCACCAGCGCCAGTCCGATGCCGAGTCCGTCCCGCGACCGTTCAATCGCCGTGTCGACCTGCACGAACATGTCGAACAGCATTCGAAGGTGCTCAGGCGCGATCCCGATGCCGCTGTCCCGGACACGAATCACCGCCTCGTCCCCCTCGCGCCCCGCCGACAGCCAGATGTGGCCACCCTTGTCGGTGAACTTGGCGGCGTTGGCCAGCAGGTTGCCGATCGCCTGCGACAGGCGGCCGGCGTCGCCGTCGACGTAGAGCGCCTCGGGCGGCAGCGAGGTGGTCAGCGTGTGTTCGAGCCTGGCCACCAGCGGCCGGACGGTTTCAATCGCCTCTTCGAGGATCGGCCGCAGCGCGACCCGCTCGCGGCGCAGCTCGATCTTCCCGCGGGAAATGCGGCTGGCGTCGAGGAGGTCGTTGACCAGACGCGACATCTGCCGGATCTGCCGATCGAGAATGTCGGCGGCGACCGCAACCGTGTGTTCGTCGCCGGGCCGGCGCCGCTGGATCGCTTGAACCGCGTTGCTGAGCGGCGCCAGCGGGTTTCGCAGCTCGTGCGCCAGCATCGCCAGGAACTCGTTCTTGCGCCGATCGGCTTCGATCAGCTCGTCCGCCCGGGCCTTCCGCTCGGTGACGTCCTGGCTCACGGTCGCGAAGCCGGTGGGCGCGCCGCTGCGATCGGTGAGCGTCAGGACCTTGTACGCCATCCAGCGCGCCGCGCCGGTCTTGAAGTGCCGGAACCGAATCTCGATTTCTCCCTGCCCCTCGCGCAGCACGCGCGGGAAGAACTCGTCGAGGACGCGCGCTCGATCCTCCGGGAAGAAGAACTCCGCCACCGGCGTGTGCCTGGCCTGGTCGAGGCTCTCCAGGCCCACCATCTCCAGCCCGGCGCGATTGACGAAGAACGGCACGCCCTGCAGATCGCACAGCCCGATGAAGTCCTGGCTGTTCTCCACCAGCTTGACGAACCGCTCGCGCTCCGCTTCGGCGTTGACGCGCGCGGTGACGTCGCGGACGATCTTCGAGGCGGCCACGATCGCACCCGTCTCGTCGGCAATCGGCGAGATCGTCAACGACACCCAGATCCGCGAGCCGTCGGCGCGGATCCGCTCGGTTTCGAAGTGGCTGACCCGCCGTCCCGCTTTGAGCGTCGCGAGGATCTGTTCCTCTTCCGCCATGCGCTCGGGCGGAATCACCAGCGAGATGTGTCTGCCGATCGCCTCGGCCGCGCGGTGACCGAACACCCGCTCCGCGCCGGCATTCCAGGTTTCGATCGTTCCATCGAGCCGCTTGCGGATGATCGCGTCGTCGGAGGAGTCGACAATCGCGGCGAGCGTGCGCGCGGTCTGCAGCTGACCGGCGCGTTCGCGCTCCATCTGGCGCTGCGGCGTGACGTCCCTGAACACCAGCACGCAGCCCGAGACCTGGCCGTCCGCGTCCCGGATCGGCGCGGCGCTGTCGTCGATGGGCTGCTCGACGCCGTCGCGGCGGACCAGCAGGGTGTGATTGGCGAGCCCGACGACGATGCCTTCACGGAGCGCCCTGGCGGCCGGGTTCTCGACCGCCCGGCGGGTGTGCTCGTTGACGATCCGGAACACCGCGTCGAGCGGCTGCCCGACCGCGTCGGCATGCGTCCAGCCGGTCAGCGACTCCGCGACCGCGTTGAGGCCGGTGACGCGCCCGCGGGTGTCCGTGGTGATCACCCCGTCGCCGATGCTGTGCAGCGTGACGCGCAGCGTGGCGCTGCGGTGCTGCGCGGCGATCTGGGCGGCGCGGGCGACGTCGCCGAATCCGATGATGACGGCGCTGGTGAACAGGAACGCGCCGATGCCGAGCACGCCGCCCACTTCGTCCACGCGGGTCCGGCCGTCGACGGTCGGCAGCATCAGCACGCATCCGACGAGGCCGAGCAGCGCGACCGCAATCGCGGCATGCCGGCCGCCATGCCACTGCGCCGCGGCGGTGGCGGCGAACACGGTGACGAAGGGCAGCGCACTGCCGATCGTCTCGTTCAGCACGTACCGCAGCCCCAACGCGATCCCCAGGCACACGAGCGCGGTCAGCACCGCCGTCGTCGCCGGAGGGAAACGAAGGATGGGCCGCGCCGGGGAGAGTTCCACGCCCATGGCTGCGTGACAGGATTGTACTTCAGGTCAATCGCGCCGATCGCTGCGCCACACCGCGACGGCTGCGATACACCACGGCCCGCAACGACCTGCTAGAATTCGACCCGTGACGATCCCTCGCACAGTTTCGGCGATCGCGCTGCTGCTCGCCGGCGCCGTGGCCTCGGGGTGCGGCGCCGTCGGGCCAAGCTGCACGCTGATCGGCTGTACGGGCCTGCTCGTGGAGGTGACCGGTGCGCCGGCGCAGAGTCCGGTGACGGTTGTCGTCAGCGCTCCTGATGGCTCGTCGAGAAGCTCGACCTGCACCTCGGCGACCGGCACCTGTTTCGTGTCCTTCTCCGATTTCACGCCCGCGACCGTCATCATTCGCGTGACGACGCCGGCGCGGACGACGGAAGTGACGAGGCAGCCGGTGTACGACGTCAGCCGGCCCAATGGTCCACAGTGCGCTCCGGAGTGTCGGAACGCTCGCGTGACCGTGGCTCTCTGAAATCGCGCCACGCGCCTCGCCCTCCCATCATCGCTCCCGCGTCTTTAGAGCGGACCTGCGGTCCACGGCCCCCAGATCGCGACCGTGGCCGCCCGCTCGAATTGCTCCGGTCCGACCACGATCTGCAGCGGCGCCTTGTACGGCGTCACCGTGCGCACCGTCGCGCGGCCGTACAGATTCACGAACAGCGTTTGCCCGTCCGGGCTGAAGCAGGCGCCCGCGAACTCGATCGTGTTGCGCAGGTTTCTCGCGAAATCGAAGATCTCGCCGGCCGGCGAGATCCCCCGCAGGTACTGCGCGGCCCCCGCGTCCTCGCACACCAGCAATCCGCCGTGCGGCGTGCTGCAGATGTTGTCGGGCCCGTCGAAGACGTCGACGCCCGGCGACTCGGCGACGAGCGTCAGCGTCTCGGCGGCGGGGTCGTAGGCGAACACCTGCCCGAGTCCCATGTTGCCCCCGTTCGTCGAGACGAAGAAGATCTGCCCCCTGTCGTACCAGCATCCTTCCAGCCGCCGGAAGCGCACACCGCCGGCGGCGAACCCCTGCGCGAAGACTGCCGACCCCGCCGCCCCGTCGATGGTTGCGCCGGCCGGCACCGGATCGGGGTTGCCGATCGGCACCCACGCGACGGGGAGCGGCACGCCGATCGTTTGATTGATCGCGATCTCGTATTGTGATTGCCCCGCGATCCTCATCATCTCGAAGGCGCCGCTGGTCGCCGCCAGATCGCCCGGCTTCGTGGGCTTCGTCGCCGGCACGAACCGGTAGAAACCCGAGACGTCGCCTTGATCCTCCGTCTCGTAGACGATTCCCGTGGCCGGGTCGACGGCAACCGCTTCGTGAGCGAAGCGCCCGAGGTGCTTCAGCGGCACGGCGGGAGCCGGCGCGCCCGCTGCCGTCGCCATCGGCACTTCGAAGATGTAGCCGTGATTCTGCGCAAAGCCCGTCGCGGACGCTGATTCCAGCGTTTCCTCGCACGACAGCCAGCTGCCCCAGGGCGTGGGGCCGCCGGCACAATTCCGCAGCGTCCCGACGAGGCTCCAGTGCTGCGCGACGACGCGCCGCTGGCCGTGCGGCTCCACTTCGATCGACGTCGTACCTCCGCCCGCGAACGCATCGTAGGCGTACGAGCGCGGTCCGTAGTGCGTGTTCAGCAGTCCGTTCAGGATGCCGGCCGTCGTCGACGTGCTGCCAGACGGCCGCGGACGAAGACGGCTGGGAGCCTCGTTGTCTTCGTGATTGCGGATCAGCAGCACGTTGCCGTTCGGCAGCGGGAACGCTGCCATCCCGTCCATGGCCTTGGGCGCGGGAAACCCGTCGTCCATCAAGTCCCCTTCGTTGCTGATCACGCGGTACTGGAATCCGGGAGGCAGCGACAGATCGTCGCCGGCCGGGCGCAGGGGACCGTACCCGACGCCGCGGCCGCCCCCGGCACCCGCCGCATGCGCGGATCGTGCGACGAGCGCGTCGAAGATGCCGCCGCCGAGCGTCGTGGCGCCGGCCGCAAGCGCGGAGCGTTTGAAGAACTGCCGTCTATCGAGGTCGAACGGATTGGCTGGCATGTGGCCTCCCTGGAGAGTGGAAAGGTCCGCCGTCGTGAGCAGGCATTCTGCTCAGCGCCGCGTCCGCGATCAAGCCGAATCGGAAAGCAGGCGAGATCAGAGACGTGACGTTCTGGGACGGCTGGGCGGTCGAATGGGGTTACCGCAGCTGGAAGTGCGTCCGCGCGATGGGGAGCACCGAGTGAGCGGCCGGGCGCGACCGGTGACGGCGGTCAGCAGCGGTCAGTACTGGATCGGCGACCCTCCGGGAAAATCGGCGCGAATGCGGCCGCGCACGACCTGCGTGTCGTTGGTGACGTAGAGATACCGCCCCGGTCCGAACGCACAGTTCGACACGCGACCGGCGATCGGCGCAAAGCCGATGTGTTCCCCCTTCGGTGAGAAGACGTAGATGCCGCCGCGGCCGCTCGCCCAGATGTTGCCGGCCGAATCCGCCTTCATGCCGTCACCCCGCGCGCCGCCGACGCGTTCGCTGGGGACGAACGGCCGCTGCCCCGTGGGCTTGCCCGAGGCATCGAGATCGATCGCCACCCAGCCCGAATTGTCGGTCGAATAGAGCGTGCGGTTGTCCGGCGACAACGCGATCCCGTTCGGAAACAGGTTGTCGGCAATCAGGTGCACCTGGTTGTCGGGCGTCACGCGGAAGACGCCGGTGAAGGTCAGCTCGCGCAGCGGCGACTTCTGCACGTCGGTCAGCCCGTAGGGCGGATCGGTGAAGTAGACGGAACCGTCGCGCGCGAGCACGAGATCGTTCGGGCTGTTGAAGCGCTTGCCTTGGTACGACTGGGCGAACACCGTCTTCTGACGCGTGGCCAGGTCCACGCGCGCCAGGGCCCGAGTGCCGCTGTCGGCGATCAGCAATCCGCCGCGGCCCAGCGCCAGGCCGTTCGAGCCGGCCTCGCGGATCGTGGCGGGGATCGGGAAGCCTTGATAGCCGGACGGCGCCAGGAATGCCGTCGTCCGCTTGCCGTCCCAGCTGTAGATGGCGTTGCCGGGCACGTCCGAGAAGAGCAGATGCCCTTGCTCGCCGCCGACCCACACCGGACCTTCCGTCCAGATGTAGCCGGCCGCGATGACCTCGACCGCGCCCTCCAGTGGATTGGCGATGCCGGGAAACGTCACGGGCGAGGGGGGCGGCTGCGCCGCCCCCGTGCTCCGCAGCCGTCCGGCGCCGGCCACCAGAGTGCCCGCCGCTGCACCAAGAAAAGATCGTCGATCCGTCTCCATCGGCCTCCCTCAGCGAATCTCCGCGTGAGTATAACGGCACGGCCGGCAGAGTAGGATGTCGTTCATGAGCCTGTACCAGGATGTCGGCGGCTTCGACCGGATCTTCGCGTTGTGCCGGGCCTGGCAGGCGCGCCTGCAGCAGGATCCGCTCGCGTGGCATCCGTTCGAACACGGAACCCATCCGCGCCACGAGGAACGGCTGGCGGCGTACCTGTCCGAGGCGTTCGGCGGCCCGGCGCTCTACACCTCCGGATACGGCGACGAAAGCTCGGTCCAGCGGATCCACGCCTGCAACGGCGAGCACGTCGAGCTCGACGAGGCGTGCCTGAAGGCGTTCGACCTGGCTGTCGCCGACATCGGACTCTCGGGTGAGCTGGCCGCGCGGGTCTCGGCATACTTCCGCCGGGCGACCGTGGATCAGCGGCGATGGGCGGCGGCAGGGACGACCGTGCCGGACGGCCTGCCGTTCAATTACGCCTGATCGGGTCCCATTGCCATCCGGCGCCGCTCCCGGTATCCTCCGATTTCTGACGCAAGGAGCGACCACGATGAAACGAGCCATGGCGCTTGTGCTGGGAATGGCGATGACGACGGCGACGGTGGGTGCACAGACGCCAGGCGGGGGCGTGGCGCCGCACGTCGCCATCCTGAAGACCCAGGCCGAAACGATCCGATCGTTCGTGCTGCGCACGGCGGAGAAGGTTCCCGAGGATCTGTATGCGTTCAAGCCGACGCCGGACGTCCGAAGCCTCGGCGCCCTCCTCGGCCACATCGCCGACGGCAACAACCTGCTGTGCGGCCTCGCCGGCACCGGCAAGACCGTCGTCGATCAGTCGAACGAAAAGAAGACGACGCGCGCCGATCTGGTGGCGGGACTGAAGGCGTCGTACGCCGCCTGCGATCAGGTGTTTGCCGCCACGAACGACGCCAACGCGACGACCCAGGTCGACTTCTTCGGTCAGAAGCAGACGCGGCTGGGCATGCTCGCCTTCACCAACAGCCACATGTGGGAGCATTACGGCAATCTCGTGACCTACATGCGCCTCAAGAACATCGTCCCTCCCTCGAGCGAACGGTAGTGTTCGTCCAGGGACGCGGCACGGCGGAACGCACCTACGACGCGATCGTCGTCGGGTCGGGCATCAGCGGCGGATGGGCGGCCAAGGAGCTCACCGAGAAGGGGCTCCGCACGCTCGTGCTCGAGCGCGGCCGCGACGTCAAGCACGGCGACTATCCGACGGCGATGAAGGAGAGCTGGGAGTTCGCCGGCCGCAACCGCCTCTCGACGGCGGATCTCGCGCAACAGGAGAAGCAGGCGCGCACCGGGTACACGACGCACCCGGCCTCGGCGCACTGGTTCGTCAACGACGTCGAGAACCCGTACTCCGAAGTGCAGCGCTTCGACTGGATGCGCGGTTATCACGTCGGCGGCCGCTCCCTGTTGTGGGGCCGGCAGTCGTATCGCTGGAGCGATCTCGACTTCGAGGCCAACGCCCACGACGGCCACGGCGTCGACTGGCCGATCCGCTACAAGGACCTCAGCCCGTGGTACGACTACGTCGAGCGGTTCGCCGGCATCAGCGGCAGCCGCGACGGGCTGCCGCAGCTGCCCGACGGCCAGTTCCTGCCGCCGATGCAGATGAACTGCCTCGAGGAACAGGTCAAGGGGCGCATCGCGAAGTCCTTCGGCGGCCGCGCCATGATCATCGGGCGCACCGCGAACCTGACGCAGCCGCACAACGGCCGCGGCACGTGCATGTACCGCAACCGGTGCATTCGCGGCTGCCCGTTCGGCGCTTACTTCAGCAGCAATTCGGCGACGCTGCCGGCGGCCTACGCCACCGGCAGGCTCACGCTGCGTCCCTTCTCCATCGTCACCGAGCTGGTCTACGACCCGAAGACGCGGCGGGCGACCGGCGTGCGCATCCGCGACGCGCAGACGAACGAGACGTCCGAGTACTTCGCGCGCGTCATCTTCCTGTGCGCGTCGGCCATTGCCTCGACGTTCATCCTGCTCAACTCGAAGTCGGAGACGTTCCCCAACGGGTTCGGCAACGAGAGCGGCGAGCTCGGCCACAACCTGATGGACCACCACTTCAAGGTCGGCGCCAACGGGCTGTCGGAGGACTTCGGCGATCGGTTCTACAAGGGGCAGCGCCCGAACGGCATCTACATCCCGCGGTTCCGCAACCTCGACGCGCGCTCGGCGCAGAAGGACTACGTGCGCGGCTTCGGCTACCAGGGGAGTGCCAGCCGCGAGAACTGGGCGCGCGGCATCAAGGAGATGAGCGCCTTCGGAGCGGACCTCAAGGCCGATCTGATCGCGCCGGGGCCGTGGCGGTTCGGCATCGGTTCGTGGGGGGAGTGCCTCCCGTACCACGAGAACCGCATGTACCTGAGCGACACGGTGAAGGACAAATGGGGCCTGCCCACCGTGACGTTCGACTGCGGATGGAAGACCAACGAGCTCAACATGCGCAAGGACATGATGAACTCGGCCGCCGAGATGTGCGA
The DNA here is from genome assembly GCA_035699745.1 of Vicinamibacterales bacterium. NCBI lineage: Bacteria > Pseudomonadati > Acidobacteriota > Vicinamibacteria > Vicinamibacterales > Vicinamibacterales bacterium. The sequence continues at coordinate 112,633 of DASSPH010000072.1, read as the reverse complement.
GGCTGCGGGCCTCAAGAACGTCACGCCCTTCGACGACGTGACCAACAGCGCGCCGGGAAATTGCATCCACGAGATGGGCACGGCCCGAATGGGGCGCGATCCGAAAACGTCGGTGCTCAACGGCTGGAACCAGGTGCACTCGGCGCTGAACGTCTTCGTCACCGACGGCGCGTGCATGGCGTCGGCATCCTGCGTCAATCCCTCGCTCACCTACATGGCGTTGACCGCGCGCGCCTGCGACCGCGCCGTCAGCGAGATCAACAGGCGGAACCTGTGAGCAGTCCCGGCATCGATCGTCGTGAAGCCATCCGGCGAGGGGCGCTGCTCGCCGGCGTCGCGCTCGTCCCCGACTGGGTGGAGTTTGCCGTCCGCGCGCAGGCGCCGGCCGGCAAGACCTACCTGACCGCCGCGCAGGGCGCGGTGCTCAGCGCCGCGGCGGAGCGCATCCTGCCGCGGACCGACACGCCCGGCGCGTTGGACGTCGGCGTGCCGGCGTTCATCGATCGGTTCTACGGCGAGTTCATGACCGCGGAGGAGCGCAGGCTGCTGGCGAGCGCGGTGGAGGACATCGACCGCGCCGCCCGCGACGCGCACCAGGCGCCGTTCGCGTCGCTGGCGCCGGCGCAGCAGGACGCCGTGCTGCGCGGCGTGGCCGCCGCGCAGCAGACCGTGACGCCCAGTCCGTTCGGGCTGCTGCGAGCGATGACCGTGCTGGGCTACTTCACCTCGGAGCAGGTCGGCAAGAAGGTGCTGAATTACGACCCCATCCCCGGCGTCTATGACGGCTGCGTGCCGATCGAGCAGGTGGGCCGTCGCAACTGGACCACGTAGCCGCCGCACGGCGCGCTGCCTCGCGCTGCTGCTCGCGAGCGGCGTGTCGCAGGCGTGCCTTCCCGATCCGTCCGCGATCGATGCCCGCGTGCGCGCCGCGATGGCCGGGACACGCGCGAACGGCCTCGCCATCGCGGTGATCGATGACGGGCGCGTCACCTACGTGCAGGCGTACGGCGCGCGCAACGCCAAGGGGGATCCGCTTCAGACCGACACGGTCATGTACGGCGCGTCGCTCACCAAGACGGTGATGGCCTACACCGCGCTGACCCTGGTGGACCAGGGCAGGCTGGATCTCGACGCGCCGCTCGCCGGCTACCTCGAACGCCCCTTGATCAGTTACGGCGAAGGCGAGGCGCATCTGGCGAAGTACGGTCCCTATCGCGATCTGGCGGCGGACGATCGCTGGCGCACCATTACCGCGCGCATGGCGCTGACCCATTCCACGGGTTTCCACAACTTCTGGTTCATCGAACCCGACCGGAAGCTCCGCATCCACTTCGATCCCGGCTCGCGCTACAGCTACTCGGGCGAAGGCTTCAGCCTGCTGCAGTTCACCATCGAGCAGGGCGCCAGGAGCAAGGGGCTCGGCCTGGACGTCAAGCAACTGACCGACGCCATCTTCGTGCGGCTCGGCATGACGCGCACCAGCCTTCAGTGGCGCGCAGACTTCCGGCCGAATCTGGCGGATGGCTGGAACGACAAAGGGGAGCCCCAGGAGCACGACGAGCGCTCCAACGTGCGCGTCGCCGGCTCGATGGACACCACGATCGGCGACTTCGCGAAGTTCGTCGCGGCGCTGGTGCGCGGCGACGGCCTGTCGAAGGGAGCGCGTGCCGAGATGGTCAAGCCGTCCCTGCACATCGGCACGGCGCACCAGTTCCCCAACTTCGCGCCGTATCTCCCCCCGGCGGAACAGCGGCGCGACCTCGCGGCGGGCCTTGGCGTCATCGTGTTCGACGGACCGCAGGGCCCCGGCTTCTACAAAGGCGGTCACGACGGTCAGACCGCCAACAGTTTCGTCTGCCTCGAGCGCGGCCGGCGCTGCGTGCTGCTGCTGGCGAACGACGTGCGCGCCGAGGCGAGCTTCGCCGATCTCGTGCGCTTCGTGCTCGGCGACACCGGGGTGCCATACGAGTGGGAGTACGCGGACCGCGCCGGGAAGTCGTGATGGGTGCGGCCGCGCCCGCCTTCCTTCGAGCGTATACTCAGCGCCCATGACGTTCGAGGCCGGTGCCGTCATCGGTCACTTTCGCATCGTCAAACCGCTCGGCGCCGGAGGCATGGGGATCGTCTACCTGGCCGAGGACCTGCAGCTCGCGCGGCACGTTGCGCTCAAGGTCCTGACCGCCACCGCCGATCCGTCGTCGTCCCGGCGTGTCCTGCGCGAGGCGCGCGCGGCCGGTGCCCTCGATCACCCCAACATCGCGGCAATTCACGAGGTGGCGGACCACGACGGCGTTCCCGTCATCGTGATGGCGTACTGCGCGGGAGAGACGCTCCAGGCGAGGCTTGCCCGCGGGACGCTGCCGATTCGGGAAATCGCGTCCGCCGCCGCGCAGGCCGCCGCGGGGCTGGCCGCTGCGCACGCGGGCGGCATCGTGCATCGCGATCTGAAGCCGGCGAACATGATGGTCGGCCCCGACGGGCACCTGCGGATTCTCGATTTCGGCCTGGCGACGATTGACGATCCGCGCGGCCTGGACGAGACGGCGTCACGGCTGACGGCGGTGGGGACCACCGCGGGGACGGTCGCCTACATGTCGCCGGAGCAGGCGCGGGGCGAACCGATCGATCAACGCACCGACATCTGGGCGCTCGGTGTCTCGCTGTACGAGCTGCTGACCGGCCGGCGTCCTTTCGATGGGGGCAATCCCTTCGCCACGATGCAGGCCGTGCTCACCGATACGCCCGTTCCGGTGCACACGCTGCGTCCGGACACGCCCTCGGTGCTGGCGGAGATCGTCGATCTCGCGCTGGAGAAGGATCGGGCCCGGCGATCGCTGACCGCGCGCGAGATTCATGGCCGCATCGTGGACTGGCAGGCGGCGCAGTCGGACGGCGCCCGAGTTCGCGCGCTGCCGATTCCGCGCCGCTGGCGGGCGGCGATCGGTGGTGCGATCGCCGTCCTGATGATCGCGGCCGCGGGTGTGGGATGGTGGTGGCAGCAGCGCCGGGACCGGGTGCGGTGGGCACGCGATGTCGCACTTCCGCGCATCCAGGCGCTGGCGAACGCCGATCAGTTCACCGCCGCTCTGGATCTCTCCCGCGAGGCCGAGCCGCTGCTGGCCGGCGATCCCGAGCTGGCGGCCGCGGTGCAGCGCGTGAGCCGCCGCATCGACATCGACTCGACCCCGCAGGGAAGCGACGTGTTCCATCGCGACTACGGGAGCAGGGACCCGTGGCGTCGACTCGGCTCGACGCCGGTGCGCAACGCGGTCATTCCGCGCGGCCTGCAGGAATGGCAGATCGTCCACGCCGGTTTTGCGACGATCAACGACGTGGGGCTGCTGCCGCCTTACGTCACGGTCAGGACCCGTGCCCCGGAGGTGCCGCACACGTATGTGATGGAGCCCCCCGATCGCATTCCGGCCGGGATGGTCCGCGCGTCGCCGCGCGGCCCGCAGCTGCTGGGCATCGCAGGGCTCGAGCACGTACCCGCCATCGAGCTCAATGATTTCTGGATCGACCGCTACGAGGTGACCAATCGCCAGTACAAGGCGTTCGTCGACGCCGGCGGCTACGCCGATCGCCGTTACTGGACGATGCCCTTCGTCAAGGACGGCAGGGAGCTGCGCTGGGAAGCGGCCGTGGATCTCCTGCGCGATCGAACCGGGCGGCCTGGTCCAAGCACGTGGGAACTGGGCACGTTCGGCAGCGGCAAGGAAGAGGAACCGGTGGGCGGGGTGAGCTGGTACGAAGCCGCCGCGTACGCGAACTTCGCGGGTAGAACGCTGCCGACGATCTTCCACTGGAGCGTCGCCGCCGATCGGAGAGGCACGAGCCAGGTGCTCCTGCAACTCGGACGGTTCCAGGCCAGCGGTCCTCTGCGGGTGGGTGCCTCGAACGCGCAGAGCCGCTTCGGCACGTTCGATCTCGCCGGCAACGTCAAGGAGTGGTGCTGGAACGAGGCCGGGGGCGGGCGCCGCTATACGCTCGGCGGCGGCTGGAACGACCCTGCGTACTTCTTCAATGATGCCGACGCGCGCTTGCCGTGGGAGCGGGAACCATCGCTCGGCTTTCGTACCGTGAAGCTCGCCGCGGACCTGCCGTCGGGCGCCGAAGCGGCGCGGCCGGTCGAGTTCTACTTCCGCGACTTCAGCCGCGCCCGGCCGGTCACCGACCAGGTGTTTCGCGCCTATGCCAGCCTCTATTCGTACGACCGAGGCGAGCTGGAGCCGAAGCTCGAGTCGACGGACGACTCGGCTCGCGACTGGCGGGTGGAGACGGTGACAGTCAACGCCGCCTATGGCGGCGAGCGGCTCGCGCTCTCCGTTCTCATTCCGAAGCGTGCCAGGCCGCCCTACCAGGCCCTGGTCTATTACCCGGGCATCACCGCGATTCATCAGCCGTCGAGCCGCGACGGTGTTGCGGGCATGCTGGACCTCGCCGAGTTCGTCGTCGGGAGCGGCCGGGTGATGGTGTTGCCGGTGCTGAAGAGCACGCACGAGCGGCGCGACGATCTGATCTCAGACTTCCCGAATTCGAGTACGTTCTTCCGCGATCACGTCGTGATGTGGTCGAAGGACGTTCAACGCACGGTCGATTACCTTCAGAGCCGGCCCGACATCATGCCCGACCGAATCGGCTACCTCGGCCGAAGCTGGGGCGCCGCGATGGGAACGATCATGGTGGCGACCGAACCGCGGTTCAAGCTCGCCATCTTCCACGTCGGCGGGTTCTATCACCAGCAGCCGCGGCCGGAAGCCGACGCGGTCAACTTCGCGCCCCGGGTGCGGGTGCCGACCCTGATGCTGAACGGCCGGTACGACTTCTTCTTCCCCGCTGATACCTCGCAGCAGGTCATGTTCGACCTGATCGGCGCCCCCGCATCCCACAAGCGGCGGGTGCTGTACGACACCAGCCACAATCTGCCGAGAGGCGAGAGGATGACGGAAACGCTCGCCTGGCTGGACAAGTACTTCGGCCCCGTCGTGCTGCGGTAGGCTCCGAGGCCAACCACTTCCTCGCGGTGTCTAAATTGACGAACGCCATGAAGACCCTGGCTCTCGCCCTCGCCACGGCTGCGGCATCGCTCGCGCTGCCTGCCGCGGCGTCGGCATGCAGCTGCGCCATGCCGGGTGATCCCTGCGCCGCGATCGAGAACGCCGACGTCGTCTTCATCGGGCGCGTCGTCGACCTGCAGCCCGGCTCGCGCGATCCGGCCAATCCGCGCCATCCGATGGCGCGGTTCGCGGTCGCGGAGGTGCTGCACGGCTCCATCACCGGGCCGGTTGTGCTGCCCAGCGGAAACGGCGGAAACTGCCTCGCCTCCTTCGCCGCGGGACGCGACTATCTGGTCTACGCGCGCATCGTTGGCGGCAGCCTCGAAGCCAGCTTGTGCAGCCGCACCAGCGAGCTGGCGGGTCGTCAGCACGAGGTCGACGTGCTGCGCGAGCGCCGCCGCGGCGTGACGGTTCCGCGACTCGCCGGCCGGATCACCGAGTCGCGCCAGCGTGTCGACGGCACGCCCGGTTCAGACCTGCTGCCGCTGCCGCGAATCGCCGTCACCGCGCGGCGCGGCCCGGACGTCCGCCGCGCCGTCAGCGACGCCGACGGCTATTTCGTTTTCCGGAATCTCGCGCCGGGCGATTACCGCGTCACCGCGGATCTGCCGCCAGGCTACGAGCGCGTTGCTGGCAATGATGCGGTCGTGCGGGTCGCCTGCTACGCCGACGCGAACATCGGCGTGATGCGGCTGCCGCTGCACGGCACGCTCGCGCTGGCGGACGGCAGCCGCGAGCTCAACGCGGTGACGATTCACGCCTACGCGATCGACCCGGCGACGCGTGCGCCGTCGCCCGGCCGCATGACCTTCACCTACGTGAATCATCTGGACGGGACGTGGTCGTTCGATGGACTGCCGCCTGGCGACTATCTGATCGCCGTCGGCACGCACTTCAAGCCGCGTTGGGACGCGAAGCGGATGCCGTTCTGGTATCCGGCGGCGGCGCGGCCGGAAGACGCGGCGATCGTCCGCGTTGGAGGTCCGGCGGTGCGGCTGGCGCTGCGCTATCCCGATCCGCCGCGCGAGGTTCAGTTCGCCGGCGTCATCATCGGTCCCGGTGATCGACCGGTTGAGGGGGGCGTCCTGCTCCACGATGTCGATGCGGGCCATGGGGTCGCCAACGCCTCCGCCGACGCGCGCGGCCGGTTTCGCGTCCGCGGGTGGGAAGGGCGGCGATACACGATCACCGGGTACGACTGCAACGGGCGCGTCGCGGCGATGTCCGACGCCCTGCCCGTCGATCCGGCGGCGGCCGCGTCGCTGCGCATCGTGCTGACCCGTCCGTGCCCCACCCCGAAGTGACCTGGCCGCCCGCAACACCCGGCCCTGAGGTATTTTCCCGCCGGAATGCGCGTTAGGTAGTGGAGCAGCTCTCGAGGCCGTTGACGGCGTCGCGGCATTTGCGCGTCGCGTGAGAGGACTGTTAGGATGCTGCGCCTTTCGCGGGAGTCCCATGACCCCTGAACGCTGGGAACGCGTCAAGACACTGTATGAGCTCGCACGGGCGCGTCCCCACAGGGAACGCTCGTCGTTCCTCGAGCGGGAATGCAAGGGCGACACGGACCTGCAGCTCGAGGTCGAGTCGCTGCTGGACCAGCCCGCCGGCACCGCCGAGTTCCTCGGCTTCGTCGGCGCCCCGGCCCGCACCGTCCGGGACGCTCCCGCGAGTGATGCCGCTCCGCTCCTCGTCGGGCGGCGCCTCGGATCCTTCGAGGTCCGATCGCTGCTCGGCCGCGGCGGGATGGGCGAGGTGTACCTGGCGCACGACCACAAGCTGGGTCGTGACGTCGCGATCAAGGTCCTGCCGCACGCGCTGACCTCCGATCCCGCCCGCGTGGCCAGCCTCGAGCGTGAGGCCCGCGTGGTCGCCGCACTGAACCATCCGCACATCGCGGCGATCCACGGCCTCGAGGAAAGCGCGGGCGTTCGCGGCCTCGTGCTGGAACTGGTCGAAGGGCAGACGCTGGCGCAGAAGCTCTCGGAAACCGCGGGCGCCGCGGCGCCGGGCCTGCGCTTGAAGGACGCCCTGAACATCGCCCGCCAGATCGCCGACGCGCTCGAAGCCGCGCACGACAAGGGCATCACGCACCGGGACCTGAAGCCCGGCAACATCAAGGTGACGCCCGACGGCGTGGTCAAGCTGCTCGACTTCGGCATCGCCAAGGTCGTGTCCGGCGACGACGCCAGCCTGGCGTTCACGCAGTCACAGACCGCCAGCGCCGCGACCCGTCCGGGCCTGATCGCCGGGACCGTGGGCTACATGAGCCCCGAGCAGGCGCGCGGCAAGGCGGTGGACAAGCGCACCGACATCTGGGCGTTCGGCTGCGTGCTCTTCGAAATGCTGTCGGGCCGGATGGCGTTCGACGGCGCCACGGTGACCGACACGATCGCCGCGATCCTCGAGCGGGATCCCGACTGGTCGACGCTGCCGCCCGACACGCCGCGGGCGGTTCGCCGCCTGATTCAGCGCTGTCTCGAGAAGGATCCGAAACAGCGGCTGCGCGACATCGCCGACGTCAGGGTCGAGATCGAGCACATCATCCAGTCGCCCGGCGAAGACCTCGACGCGGACCTCGCCGCCCACCAGTCGCGCACCTGGCGCCGCCGCGCGCAGATGGCGTTCGGGTTCGGCGCCGCGGCGCTCGCCGCGGCGGCAGGCCTGGCGGCGGTCTGGTGGCTGCGCGACGATCCGGCGGCGGCCGATGCCCGCGTCGTGCGGATGACGATCGACCTGCCGAAGGATCAGGAAATCGGGCCGGAGTTCAATTCGAAGGTCGCGCTGTCGGCTGACGGGACGCTGCTGGCATTCACGCCGCTGCCCGGACCGGTCTACATTCGGCGGCTGAATGGCCTGGAGAACCAGCCGCTGGAGATTACCGCGGCACCCGGTTTCCGCGGCGCCCCGCTCTTCTCCCCGGATGGCGCGTCGATCGCCTTCATCGAAGGCAACTCGAGCTTTTCAGCGTCGCGCCCGTTCCTCAAGGCCTCGATCGCGGGAGGCGCGCCAACCAAGCTGGTCGAGTACGACAGCTTTCACCGCGGCGACTGGGGGGCCGACGGCTGGATCTACTGGACCTCCACCTATCCCGGCGGCATCGTCCGCATTCGCGAGTCGGGCGGGGCGATTGAAACCGTCACCGACCTCGACCCGAGAAGCAGCGAGCGCAGCCATCGTTTCGCGCACCTGCTGCCGGGCGGCCGGGCTCTGCTCTTCACCGCGGCGTTCGAGGGGATCAGCAGCTACAACGACGCGCGCATCGAGTTGTGGGACATGGCCACGCGCCGGAGAAAGACGCTGATCGAGGGCGGGACGTCGGCGGTCTACTCTCCGTCGGGCCACATCGTCTATGCCCGCGGCGGCAAGCTGTTCGCCGCCGCGTTCGACCTGAGTCGCCAGGAAGTCACCGGCCCGGCGTTCCAGGTGCTCGACGGCGTGATGATGAGCGGCAACACCGGCGCCGCGCACTTCAGCATGTCGGCGCGCGGAGACCTCGCCTACGTTCCCGGCGCGTCCGACGGCGCCAACCGCACGCTCGTCTGGGTCGACCGATCCGGCAAGGCGGATCCGCTGCCGCTGCCGCCGGCGTCGTATCTCTATCCGCGGATCGCCCCGGACGGCCACGCCTTCGCCGTCGAGATCGAGGGGCCGAATCACGACTTCTACTTCTACGATTTCGCGCGCACCGTCCTCAGCAAGGTCACGACGGACGGGATGAGCCACGACCCGGTCTGGAGCGCCGACGGCAAGGAGGTGGCGTTCAGGTCCTGGCAGGCCGGCGGCATGACGCTGTGGCGGATGCCGGCGGATCGAAGTGCGCCCGCCACCCGGCTCGATCCATCAGGGACGCGGCAGAGCCCGGTGTCGTTCTCCCCCGACGGCCGCTTCCTGACGTTCGATCAGAAGGATCCGCGGACGCGCGACGACGTGATGGTGCTGCCGCTGGACGGCAGGCAGCCGGCGCTGCCGGTGGCGCAAACGCGGTTCGGCGAGGGCTCCGGCAAGTTCTCTCCGGACGGACGCTTCATCGCGTTCTCGTCGACCGAATCGGGACGTCCGGAGATCTACGTGCAGGCGTTCCCCGGGCCGGGCCTGAAGCTGCAGGTGTCGAACAATGGCGGAACCGATCCGGTGTGGCGCCGCCAGGGGGGAGAGCTCTACTATCGCAACGACGACAAGATGATGGCCGTCACGGTGACGACCTCGCCTGCCTTCCGCGCCGAAGCGCCGCGGCTGCTGTGGGAATCGCCGTACTCGCACGGCACGGGTTCGTCGTGTGGCATGCCCGGCGTGGCCTCGGCCAGCTACGACGTGTCCGCCGACGGCCAGCGCTTCCTCATGGTGCGAGAGGACTACCCCGCGGGCGCCACGCAGATCGTCGTCGTGCTCAACTGGGCGGAAGAAGTGAAGGCCAGGGAGCGCGCGGCGCGCCAGACCGCCGGCGCGCGCTGAGCGCTCCCGCTCACTGCGAGCGCGAGAGGTCCCGCCGCAGCCACGCTTTGGCGATCGTCCACTCCCGCACGAGGGTTGCCGCCGATATGCCCAGGACCTCCGCCGCTTCATCGATCGTCAGGCCGCCGAAGTAGCGCAGCTCCACGATCCGCTCCTGCCGCGGATCGATGACCGCCAGCCGCCGGAGCGCTTCGTCGAGGGCCAGCGCATCGATGTCCTTGTGGCCCTCCGCAATCGGCTCTTCGGCGGTCAGGGTCACGCGCTCCCAGGCGCCGCCGCGCTTCTCCGCCCGCCGCCGCCGCGCGTCGTCGACGAGAATCCGGCGCATCATGTTGGCGGCGACGCCGAAGAAGTGGGCGCGATTGCGCCACCGGACCTGATTCTGATCCACGAGGCGGACGAAGGCTTCGTGCACCAGGGCGGTGGGCTGCAGCGCGTGGCCGGCATCTTCCTGCCGCATGTAGGCCGCCGCGACCCGGCGCAGGTCCGCGTAGACGATCGGCATGAGGTCGTCGAGCGCCTCCCGGCGGCCGTCGCTCCAGGCGATCAGCAGTCGGGTGATATCGGTGGGCGCGGGAGTGTCATCCGCCATCAGCGTCGAGCGAGGATAAGGCCAGACTCGCCGCGATGGCAATAAGTTCAGGAATTGCTTGATGTTCCCGTGACCCGCCCCGCGCGCGGCCGCGGCAGCGATCCTTTGCCCCCGGGCCCGCCGCGGGTGTATAACGGACTTACCGACAAGTCACAGAAACTCGGATCGATCAGGGGAAGGTGTTCCATGGCGCAGACTCCCATGGATTGGTCGACCGGCGCTCCGCTCCACGACGCCTCGGCGTCCTCCAGGCACGCTCCGCAGGCCTGCCGCTGGGGCGACTCCACTCTGTACACGACATTTCCGGAATGGCTCAGCGCGTGGGACGCGCCGTGGACTTGCCGTCATCCAGCGCACACCGGGCCGCTCGAGACGGTCGAGACGTGCACGTCCTGTCCCGACTGGCGTCCGCGAGAACCTACACGATGATCGAGTACCTCGAGGGCAGTCATGACCGACAAACCGCGCTACCCAGGGATCCGCGTCACCGCGAACGGTAACCAGCTCGTCTCGTATCACACCGAGACCCGCATCGCAGATGCCGGCGTCTTCTATCCGATCACGCCATCCACGGAGGGGGGAGAGCTGTACCAGCAGGCCTTCGCCGAAGGCCATCTGAACGTGTTCGGCCGGAACACGCTCGCCATCGAAGCCGAGGGGGAACACGCCGCGCAGGGCGGGGCCATCGCCCATTCCGTCAGCGGCAAGCGGGTCGTCAATTACACGTCCGGACAAGGGGTGGTCTACGGCGTCGAGCAGTACTACCACGCGCCGGGCAAGTGCTCGACGATGGTGCTCGAAGTCGCGGCGCGGGCGCTGACCAAGCACGCGCTCAACGTTCACTGCGGCCATGACGACGTGTACGGCGCGCTCGATACCGGGTGGATCATCGTCTTCGGCAAGGACGCGCAGCAGGCCGCCGATCAGGCGCTGATTCTGCGCCGCGTCACCGAGCTCAGTCTCACGCCGGGAATGAACGTGATGGACGGCTTCCTCACGTCGCACCTCGAGCGGACGTTCTACAAGCACGAAGCGGGTCTGATCCGCGAGTATCTCGGCGCGCCGGACGACATCATCGAGTGTCCGACCGACAGCCAGCGGAAGCTCTTCGGCCCCCGGCGGCGGCGCGTGCCCAAGATGATCGATCTCGCCAACCCTGTCCTCCTCGGTCCGGTCCAGAACCAGGAGCACTACATGCAGGGAGTGGTGGCGCGGCGGAACAATTTCATCGAGCCAATCCTGGACTTTTTCGACGCGGCGTACAAGGACTTCGCGGCGCTCACCGGCCGTCATTACGGCCTCGTCACTCAGTACAAGTGCGACGACGCCGACACGGTGTTCGTGTCGCTCGGCTCGGCGGCGGAGAACATCGAGGCGGCGGTCGACCACCTGCGGCGGCGCGAGCACGCGCGGGTCGGTTCGATCCACATCAACGTCTTCCGGCCGTTCCCCGAGGCGGCGGTCGTCACCGCGCTGGCGGGGAAGAAGAACGTCATCGTCCTCGAGCGGACGGACGAACCGATGGCCGGCGACAACCCGATGGGGCGGGACATCCGCACGGCGTTGAACAAGGCGCTGCAGGGCGTGGACGGCCTGCCGGCGTTGACGCCGGATCGGATGCCGCGGCTGTTCGGCGGCGTCTACGGTCTCGGGTCGCGCGACTTCCGTCCCGAGCACACGATCGGCGCCTACGAATACGTCACCGGGCGCCGCGCGCGGAAGGACGGCAAGCGCGCGGCGGACGGCGCGTCGTTCATCGTGCTCGGCGTCGATCATCCCTACGAAGTGAAGTCGGACGACACGCCGTCGCTGCTGCCCGACAAGGCGATCGCCGTCCGCTTCCATTCGGTCGGCGGGTGGGGCGCGATCACGACCGGCAAGAACCTCGGCGCGATCATCGGCGACCTGAACGACCTGCTCTACGAGCGCGACCGCGTCGTCGACGAGTTCGGCAACCCGAAGGAGATCATCCACGTCAGCGCCAACCCGAAATACGGATCGGAGAAGAAGGGGGCGCCGACGTCGTACTTCATGATCGCGGCGCCGGAGCGCATCCGCGTCAACTGCGACCTCCGCCACGTCAACGTCGTCCTCTGCTGCGACCCCAAGGCGTTCACCCACACCAACCCGCTGGACGGGATGGCGGAAGGCGGCAGCCTGGTCTGGGAGTCGGAGGAGGAAGGCGAGGCCGCCTGGGAGCGGCTGCCGCTCTGGGCGCGCCGGCAGATCATCGACAAGAAGATCCGCGTCTTCACGCTGCCGGGCTTCAAGATCGCGCGTGAGGCGACCGACCGCGGCGACCTGCAGCTGCGGATGCAGGGGAACGCGTTTCTCGGCGCCTTCTTCTCGGTGTCGCCGATGCTCGCGGACTTCCGGATCACGCCGGAGCAGTTCCGCGACGCCGTGCACAAGCAGTACGTGAAGAAATTCGGCAAGCTCGGCGAGGCGGTCGTCGCCTCCAACATGGAGGTCATGACCAAGGGCTTCGAGCTGGTGCGCGAGATCAACGTCGGCGAGCTGGAGGCGCCGGACCGCTCGACGCTGCGCGGCAAGGCGCTGCTGCCGGTCGCGATGGCCCCGAGCGTCGCCGCGCGGGAAGGCTGCGGCACCGGCTGCCGGACCGTCGAGCCGCCGGCCGGCCAGGCCGAGCGTCCGCCGCTGATGCGCGTCGCCGAGTTCGACGCCAACTTCCGGGCGAAGCTCGGGTACAACCAGCCGGCGAACGCCTACGCCTCGCTCGGCATCATGGCGGCGGGCAGCGGCGACACCGCGTCGAAGTACGTGGCGCGCCGCGAGACGCCGCTCTACATCCCCGAGAACTGCACGCAGTGCATGGAGTGCATCGCGGTCTGCCCGGACACGGCGCTGCCGAACTGCTCGCAGGATCTCGACACGATTCTGCGCACCGCGGTGAGCAACTACGTGAGCGACAGCGGCGAGCGCGCGAAGATGCTCGATCTGCTGCCGGAGATCTCCAGGCGCACGCGCGAGCTGATGCGCGCCGCCGTCGCCGGCAAGGAGGCGCCGCCGCCGCAGGCCTTCATCCGCAAGGTCACCCACGAGGTCAACGGCTTCTCGGCGCGAGCGAAAGAGGAGTTCTTCGGCATCATCGACAAGGTGCCGATGGCCTATCAGAAGGCCAACGCGATCTTCGCGACGCCGGAGAAGAAGAGCCCGGGGTCCGGCGGCATCTTCTCGATCTTCGTCTCGGACCTCTGCAAGGGGTGCGCGGCGTGCGTCACGGCGTGCGGCGATCACCAGGCGCTGCGGATGGTGCAGGAAACCGAGGAGGTCAACGCCGAACACGAGAGCGGCACCGCCTTCCTCAACCTGCTGCCCGACACCGCGCAGAAGTACCTCGGGCTCTACAACGACACGCGTCCGCAGGATTCGAAGACCGCGACGCTCCGCAACATGCTGATGGTGCGGCGCAACTACGATGCGCTCGTCTCGGGCGACGGCGCCTGCGCCGGCTGTGGTGAGAAGAGCATCCTGCGCTCGGTGACGGCCGTGACCGAGTCGTACATGCGCCCGCTCTTCCACGCCAAGGCGGATCGGTTCCGGCGCAAGGCCGACGACCTGGAGAAGACCGGCGGGCAGAAGCTTGCGGCGCTGAAGGCGCGCAGCCAGGAACACTACGACCTGTTCCGGCAGGCGGTGGCGCACCTGGTGATGGGACTCGGCGGCGAGGACGACGCGGACACCAGGGCCCGCATCGCCGCACACGGCCCGATCTCGGACCAGGACGTGATCGGCGCGATCGCCGCCGTGCTGCGCCACGAAGCGTTCATCCACAAGAACCTGCAGCCCGTCGACGGCCGCGCCGCGAACGGCCAGGCGGTGATGGCCATGGCGGCGCACACCGGCTGCAACACCGTGTACGGATCGACGCCGCCCAACAACCCGCACCCCTATCCGTGGATGAACTCGCTCTTCCAGGACGGCATCACGGTGGGCTGGCTGCTCGGCGAGAGCTTCATCGTCGATCACGGCCGCCGCTCGGTGATCCCGGAGCGGCTGGCCGACGCGCTGATGCAGCGCGACACCGAGGTCATCACCCCGCGCGAGTACTACGAGTACGCGCACTTCAGCGATGCGCTGATGACCGACCAGGAAGTCCTCGAGATGCCGAAGGTCTGGGTCGTCGGCGGCGACGGCGGCATGGGCGACATCGGCTACCAGAACATGTCGAAGGTCATCCTGCAGAACCGGCCGAACGTCAAGGCGGTGATGCTCGACACCCAGGTCTATTCCAATACCGGCGGGCAGAACTCCGACTCGACGCCGATGCTCGGCGGCAACGACATGAACATGTTCGGCGCCGCGACGCAGGGGAAGAACGTCGAGAAGAAGACGGTGGCCGAGACGTTCCTGGCGGGCCACGGGTCTCCGTTCGTCGCGCAGGTGTCGATTGCCAACGCGCCGAAGCTGTATCGCGCGATTCTCGACGGCATCGAGTACCGCGGCACGGCGTTCCTCCAGTGCTTCACCACCTGCCAGCCGGAACACGGCGTCGCCGACGACATGGCGCTGACCCAGGCGCAGCGGGTGCGCGATTCACGCGGCGCGCCCGAGTTCGTCTTCAACCCGCGTCTCGGCGAGAGCTACCAGGACGCGCTCGACATCAAGGGCAACCCGACGATCGACATGGACTGGTACGAGACCAAGTTCAAGGCGACCAACGAGAGCTACCGCTACACCGTGGCGCACTGGTGCGCGACGGAGGCCCGCTTCCGGAACCATCTGAAGAAGGTCAAGGCCGAGGACGCGGCGAAGCTGATCCCGCTCGAGAACATGCTCGTGCGGATCACGCAGCAGGACGTCGTCTACCGGCGGTACCTGGTGCAGGGGCACCGGTCTCACGTGCCCGATTTCGGGGTCTTCATCACCGTGCAGGGGAGCAACGGCCACGTCGAGTACCGGGCCATCTCGCGGCAGCTCGTGCTCTTCTGCGTCGAGCGCCGCAAGGCGTGGCGCATGCTGCAGAGCAAGGCGGGCGTCGAGAACCGCGAGTACAAGGCGCAGCGCGCGCTGCTGGCGGACGTCGACGCGGGACGGATCCCGCTCGACGAATTCTTCGCCCACGCCGAGTCGCTGCTCAAGGCGCGGATCGGCGGTCCGGCCGCCGCGCACAAGGCGCCCGAGCCGCGGGCACCGCGCCCGGCAGCTGCCGCCGCCGCCGCGGCGCCGCCGCCCGACGGCGCGGTCTCGGCCGGCGTGTAGCTGCGACAGCGCAGAGGCGCGGGACGCGCGGGACGCGATCCGGTCTAGGCGGGCATCCGCTGACGCTTGACGTCGATGTCGCCGATCACCGCATCGATCGAGCTCCTGCGTCCTGCGCCGTACGCCGCCGCCCACGACTCGGGACCGAGCCGGGTACGCGCCTCGCGCTCGATCCGCGCGGGGAGATCCTCGACCGTCTTGTCCACGATCGTCGGCCCCATGCCTTCGCTCAGCGCGTCGCGCGTGCCGAGAATCTTCGCCACCCAGCCGTCATCCCCCTCCAGGGAGGCCGCCGCCGCGAGCGGGACCAGCGCATACGCGTAGGCGAAGTTGTCGTGAAGCTCGCGGATGCCGTGGAGGCTCTCCCGCAGCAGCGCGATCGCCTCGTCGGCGTTGCCGCGGCGCACCGCCAGGACGGCGCGGATGTAAAGCCAGAGCGAGAGGAACCACGGGCCGGCGTCGTGCAGCGAGGCCGACGCGTCACCGAGCAGGCGTTCGGCTTCGTCGTTGTCACCGGCCGCCAGCGCCACCCACGCCATGCCGGTGAGCGCATCTCCGGTGCCCCACGACGCGGCCGCCGCCTTGAATCCCTCACGCGCCCGCTCGAACCACTCGCGCGCGGCGTCCAGATTGCCCGCCGCGTGTTCGATGTACCCGAACAACCACTCGGCCTGCACCACGGCTTCGCCGTCGCCGATGCGCTCGGCGAGCGCGATGCCGCGCCGGACCCGCGTCCGTGCCTGCCCGAGTTCCCCCTGCGTGTACAGCATGGCCGACGCGCCAAGGTGCGCCCTCGACGCGGCGCCGGGAAGCAGCGACGGCAGATTCAGAATCTGCTCGTACCAGCGGAGACCTTCCGCGGCGTGCCCCCGGATGACCCAGAAGAGCGTCAACCCCCACGCGATCCCGGCGGCGTCGGCGGCGCGGTCGTGCTCGACGAGCCACGTCAGGGCGGCGCGGAAGCTGGCGAGGTTCTCACGCGTGCGATCGAGCCATTCGACCTCGTCGAGTCCGACCAGTCCGGCGATCGCCAGCGAGGCCTCGTCGGTGCAAAACCGCACGAGCCCTTCCATGGCCTCATCGCGCTCGCCGGACGCGGCGAGCTCGACCGCCGCGTACGCCCGGACGGTTTCCAGCATGCGGAACAGCGGCCGGCCCACCGCCGCCGTCTCGGCGCGGAGCAGAAGGTTCATGTCGAAGAGGTCAGCCGCCGCGCGCAGCGCGGCGTCGGTGCCGTCGGCGGCGGCGTCGCGGCCGGAGAGGACGGCGGCGGCCGCCGCGATCGGGAACACGCCGGGCAGCGCGCCGAAGCGGCGGAAGGCGTGCCGCTGCTCCGCGCCGAGGAGCTGATAGCTCCACGCGACGGTCGCGTTCATCGTCTGCTGCCGTTCCGGGAGGTCGCGGCGGCCGCCGTCGGACGGCAGGACGTCCTGTTCGAGCCGGCGGAGCAGACCGTCGGCGGTCAGCACCTTCATCCACGGCGCGGCCAGTTCGAGCGCAAGCGGCAGCGCATCGAGCCGCCGGCAGATTCCCGCCACGGCTGCCGCGTTCGCGGAGGTGAGGCGGAACTCGGGCTGGACGTCCTGAATCCGATCGAGGAAGAGACGCACCGCCGGAGTCCGCGCCAGATCGGCAGGCGCCATGGCTTCGGCGCCCGGCTCCAACTCGAGAGGCTCCACGGCGTGCACGCGCTCGCCGCGCAGCCGCAGCGGCGCGCGGCTGGTGGCGAGCACGCGCAGGGACGCGACCGACGTCAGAAGGTCCGCGATGACCGGCGCCGTCTCGAGCACGTGCTCGAAGTTGTCGAGCACCAGCAGCGTCGCGTGATCCTGAAACGCCACGCGGAGGCGGCGAGGCAGGTCGAGGGCGGTCACATCCACCAGCCCGAGCGACTCGGCGATCGCCGCCGCGACCAGGGACGGATCGCGAATGACCGCCAGCGACACGAAGCGCACGCGCGTCGAGCCGTCCTGCATCACGGCGCGGGCGAGTTCCAGTGCCAGCCGGGTCTTGCCGACGCCTGCCGGGCCGGCGAGCGTGATCAGGCGGCCGGCCGGATCGGCCAGCCACTGGCGCAGCGTCCGCACGTCCGCCTCCCGGCCGACGAGCGGAGTGAGCGGCGCGGGCAGCAGGACGCCGGTCAGCTCGTCGACCGCCGTCGCCTGAGGAGATGAGCGGGCGCTTCCGACGAACGCGTCGCGCCCCGCGCCGGTGAGGTCCAGCGCCGTGGACAGCGCGCGCACGGTCTCGACGTGAGGCCGGCGCCGTTCGCCTCGTTCCAGCGCGCTCACGGCGTGAACCGAGAGCCCCGCAATCGTGGCGAGCTCCTCCTGCGTGAAGCCGGCCGCCTCGCGGAGGGACTTGAGCCGCCCGCCGAACGACGCCGCGGCTTCCTGCTTCATCGGCGCCTCGATTCTATGCCACTCGCCGGAGGATTCCCCCAAAATCGGGTGGCCGCCTCGCCGTCCGCCGCGGCAGGGCGCGATATGATTCGCCGATGCCTTCGCTCACGATCGCGCTCGGCGCCGTCCTCGTCGTCCTCGGGCTCGGCGGCTATCTCCTGACCGGCGCGGCGAGCCTGACCGCGCTCATCCCGGCCGCCTTCGGTGCCGTGCTGGCTCTGGCCGGTGCGATCGCGCGCGACGAGCGCCGGCGCAAGCACGCGATGCACGCGGCAGTCCTCGTCGCGCTGCTCGGGTTCCTGGGATCGTTCCGCGGCCTGCTGCAGATCGGCGCTCTGCTGGACGGCACGGCGGCCCGCCCGGCCGCAGTCGTGTCGCAGGCCATCATGGCCCTGCTGACGCTCGTGTATCTGGTCATCGCCATCCGGTCGTTCGTCAACGCCAGGATGCGGCGCGTGTCATGAGTGGGTAGCCGCCGCGCGGCAATGCTACTCTCACGCCGATCATGTGGCTGTGGCTTGGCGCGATCGCGGCCCTTGCGCTGCAGTCCGCGCCCGCCGCGCAGGAGGGGAGTTCTGCCGAACCCCCGGCCCGCATCTCTGTCACGCCGGAGATCGTTCGTCAGACTTACTGCGATGGCCGCGGCGAGATCAACGTCCTGCAGCTTCGGGTGAAACTGCGGTTCAGGAACGACGGCGACAGTCCCGCCGTGCTGTATCTGGGATCGCCAGCGGTGGTGCGAATCGTGCTGGCGAGGGACGAGGGGGCGCTGCTCGACGGCGTGTACCGGACGGATCTGTTTCCGTCGGTTTACTCGGCCGCCGCGGCACCAGTCAGCAGCCGGTTCTACGCGCTTCCACCCGGCCGGACGACGTCCGCCGACCTGCCGCTGGCCGTGGCGATCCCCTTCGCGCTGCACTCCGCCGACGTTCCCGGCATTGCCCGCGCCGGGTCGCACGTGCTGCGCCTGACGGTCAATCTCTGGCCCGACGATCCCGCCTTGACGGACACCTGGTCCCGACAACTGGCCGGGAAGGGACGGCTCGTTCACTCGTTGCTGGTGACCAAGCCGATCCCCCTCGAGATTGCCCGCCGTCCACGACTCGTCCGGTGCGAGTAGGACGCCGCACCGCGTCTACTTGACGTACCAGTGGCCCGCGAGCGACGCGCTCAGCTTGTCGGCCTCGAATCCAGGGAACGCCGCCGGCAGCTTCCGGTAGCCGAATTCGACGCTCAGCCCGAACCGCTGCGCGGTCGCGAACGTCAGTTCGCTGCCGGCGAACACGCGAACGCCGACGCCGTTGCCGGCCGGCTGAACCAGGTCGGCCGAGGCGACGCTCAAACTCTGGCGATGGAAGCTCACGCCGGACCCGACGTACGGGCGGATCCAGACGTAGTCGCTCACGTGATCCATCAGCGCGAACACCGCCGCCGGTTCGACCTGGAACGAGGTCACACGCCCCGCCGCGACGCTGCTCGTCATCGTGTCCCGCATGAACGAGAGCTGGAGGCCGACGCGGTCGTTGCGCCACACGCGCGCGGTCGCGCCAACGCTGCGCCTCAAGCCGACCCGCCCGCCGAGGCCGAGCATGTGACTGATCGGGGCGCCGGTCGCTTGATCGCTCACCGCGACCTGATCGCGCGGCAGCCGCTGCGCCAGCGCCGGCGCCGTCGTCGTTGTCGCCGCCCCCGTAGCCGTGGCCGCCGCGCCATGCTCGGCCGGCGAGGACGGCGCGACGGTCGCCGCGGGTACGCCCCCCTTCGATGACGCGAGCCGTCCCATGGTGAGGTGCACGTACCCGACGCCGTCAGGCGCGTCGGGCCAGGGCACCTTCGCCCAGCTTCCCAGGTTGCGCGAGACGGGCAGAACGGTGCCGCGCGGGGCACGGCCGATGACCGGAGTGACAGTGGTCGGCCCCTTGTACACGTCCGCCGACGGAGCGGTCACCGTGAACACCATCTCCTGAGCGGACACCAGCGCCGGATTCAGCGTGAGCGCGAGGACGATGGCCGCGCTGCGACGAGTCATTTCATCCCTCCTGCAGACAGATCCGATTCCCGGCTGACGGTTTTGACAGCGACGGGGCGGGAATCCGCCGGAAATTGCGCAGATCGCGCAAGCACGAGAGAAATAGCAAGATGCCTTCCCGGCGCGGCTGTCGGGCCGCTACTTGCGATGGGCGAGGTGCAGAGCGGCGGGGTGGGTGTCGCCCGGATGCTGCGCGGGGGGCGCGAACGCGCGCAGCAGCAGAAGCGCCGCGGTCAGGGCGAGCGCCGCGGGCGTCAGCCGGCCGAGCGCGGTGCGGACCCGCACCGGCACCGCCGACGAGGCGAGCGCCAACGCCGCGAGTCCCGGCGTGGTGCCGGCGCCGAATCCCGCCATCAGCGCGATCGCGCCGCCGACGGAGGCCGTGGCGGCCGCGGCCGTGAGCGCGGCGTAGAGCAGCCCGCACGGCATCAGCCCGTGCACGGCGCCGCCGGCCAGTGGACCGGCGATGCCGTGCCGCTGCATCCAGCCGGCGGTGAATCCGCCGATGCGTCCGACGATGGCGCGGTACCGGGTGGCCACCGGTTCCGGCATGCGGCCGTGCCGGAACCCGAGCGCGCGATCGAGAAGCACGATCGCCGCGGCGACCGCGGCCGCGCGGCCGGCGGCCGTGGGCGTGAGCGCCATCCCGAGCATGCCGGCAATCGCCGCGAGAACGAGGTATATGGCGATCCGGCCGGCGTGGTACAGCGCGGCATGGCCGACCTGTGCCGCGCGCGTGGGGCGGCGAAGCGTCCGTCCCACGGCGAGGACCAGCGGTCCGCACATCGCCGCGCAGTGTCCGCTCGCCGCCAGCCCGATGACGACGCCGCTGAGGAACTCGGTCATCGGAGGCTGATCGGGCGCTCGACGTAGAACTCGCGCCCCGCCGACGTCCACGCGAGCTGGACGATCCAGAGCCCGGCGGCGGCGTCCTGCATCGCGACCCGCTGGCGCCCGTCCGCATCGAGCGACAAGTCGACGTGGCGGTCGGCGGCGGCGTTGGACGGCCGATAGAGCGTGATCGTGCCGCGCACCGGCCGCAGTGCGGAGGGCAGCGCGATCTCGATCGAACGTCCCGCCTCTCTCACCAGCGCGGCCGGATCCAGCCCCTCGGCATTGGCCGCCGCCTGCATCCGCTCGTCCTGCCGCAGCGACTCCGCGTAGTAATCGGGACGGACGAGATCCACGGGCCGGCTCATCGCGAAGGCGACGAAGCCCGCCGTGCTCAGGGCGAACAGCGTGTAGACGCCGGCGATCGCCGCACCCCAGCTGACCTTCATGACCGCTACCTCCGCGCCGATCCCGCCGGCGCCGCCGGACCGAGGAACGATGAATCGATCGTCTGCACCACGCTGCCGCCGCTGCGAATCGCGAAGGTCACCGGCGTCGTCGCGCCGCTGACTCGATCCGCGGGCACGCGGAGGAGCAGCCGTCCCTCGAGCAGCTCATAGGCCCCGACACGGCCGATGCGCCCGAGCGGCGTGACGCGCGCCCCTGCCGGCCGCAGTACGTCGATCGAGAACTCGGCGTCGCGGCGCGTCCGGTTGAGCGCCTGAATCTGATAGAAGTTGGTGACGTCGCCGCCGGCGGCGGTCGTATACAGGGTGCCGGGCTGCCGCAGGATCACGACGTCGAGATCGCGGCGCGTGGCGAGCAGCGTGGTGACGGTCCCGGCGAGCACGAGCCACACCGCGCCGTACGCGGCGACGCGCGCGGTCAGCCATCGGCGGCGCGCGCCCGCCGCCGGGCCGGCGAGAATCGCCGCGTGGGAGGCCCACCGGATGAGATTCGGCGGCCGGTGCAGCCGCGCCATCACGCTGTCGCACGCATCCATGCACGCCGTGCAGTTGACGCATTCGAGCTGGATGCCGTCACGGATGTCGATGCCGGTCGGGCAGACGGTGACGCACTGATGGCAGTCGATGCAGTCGCCGTGCACGGCCTGGCCGGCGGCCTCGTGCGTCAGCCGTCCTCGCGGCTCGCCGCGAACGCTGTCGTAGGTGACGGTCACGGTCTGCGCGTCGGTCAGCGCGGACATCACCCGCCCGTAGGGACATGCCAGCACGCACGCCTGCTCGCGGAAGCGCGCGAACACGGCGTAGAACACGGCGCTGAAGATCAGAATCGCAGTCAGTCCGCGCAGGTGCTGCGACGGCGGGTCGGTGACGATCCGCCACAGCTCGCCGGCCCCGATGATCCAGGCGAGAAAGATGTTGGCGATGAGGAACGAGAGCGCGGCGAAGATCGCCTGCTTCACCGCGGTCCGCAGCACCCGCTCGCGCGTCCACGGCCCGCGATGCCGCCGCAGCTGCCGCTCGGCCGACCCGTCGATCGCGTACTCGATCTTCCGGAACAGCATCTCCATGAACACGGTCTGCGGACACAGCCAGCCGCACCACACGCGGCCGACGACGACCGTGGACAGCAGCAGCGTCACCAGCAGCGTGAGCGCGATCAGTACGACCAGATGGAAGTCCTGCGGGCGAAAGACGATGCCGAGGAGGACGAAATGGCGATGCAGCACGTCGAGCTGCATCAGCGGCTGCCCGAAGACCGTCACGAAGGGGGCGAGGGCGAGAAAGGCGAGCAGGACCCAGCTCACGTAGGTGCGAAGACGGTAGCGGCGGCCGGACGGCTGACGCGCGTAGATCCACCGCCGCCGCCCGTCCCGGGCGACGCTCGCGAGCGCGTTGCGAAACGTCTCGTGCTCTTCCGACAGCGCGATCAGCGGCATGCCTTGTCGCGCTCCGCGTCCGACGGTTTCGGCGCGGGCGGTGCAGAGCCCTGCTTCGACAGGATGTAGCTCGCCACCTTGAGCACCTGCCCGTCGTCCAGCGGCTTGCCGGTGCCGTACGGCATCATGCCCATCAGCGGGTAGCCGCTCTTGATGCTGGCCGTGATCGCCTGCACGGAGCAGCCGTGCAGCCAGAGATCGTCGGTGAGGTTCGGGCCGATCATGCCGCCGAGATCCGGGCGGTGGCACGACGAGCAGACGTTGTCCTGCCCTTCGAAGATGGCGCGCCCCTGCGCCAGGCTCGCCGGGTCGGTCAGCGCCGCGGCGGCGACGCCGCCGCCGCCCGCCGGCACCCGCGGTTTCGGCGCCGCCGCCATCTCCGCCTGATACTCCTCGACCATGCCGCGCTTGCCGACCAGCGGCATCGAGAGCAGGTGATAGTTCGTCATGTAGAGGACGGCGAACAGGATGGTGAAATAGAACCCGTACAGCCACCAGCGGGGCAGCGCGTTGTCGAACTCGCGAATGCCATCCGACTCGTGCTCGAGCAGGTCGTCGCGCCTCGGTTCAGGTGTGTTGGCGCTCATCGCAGGGTCTCCTCGGCCGCGTCAGGCGGAAGATCGTCGAGCGGCAGCGACGCCAGGCGTGCCGCATCGGCGGGCTGCATCCGGAACGCGCGCACGACGGCGGCGGCGAACACGATCACGAACAGCAGCAGGGAAACGACGGGGAAGATGCCGATGCCGGCGATGCCGCGGAGCGCTTCCTTGTACATCACCGTCCTCCAGCCTGGGGCGCCGGCTGCGGCATCGACGCCAGGATGTCGTCGCCGCGTTTGATCCTGATGTCCGTGCCGAGACGCTGCAGGTAGGCGATCAGCGCGACGATCTCTCGATCGGCGGAGGCCGGCAGCCCGCTCCTGGTCAGTCCCGCGGCAACCCGCGCCGCCTGGGCCTGAAGATCCGCGGCCGCCTGACGCTCGTAGCCTTCGGGATACGGCACGCCGAGCCGGCGAAGCGTGATGATCTTCCCCTCGATGTGCCCCGTGTCGAGCCGGTTGGTATAGAGCCACGGGTATCCCGGCATCAGCGATCCCGGCGAGGTGGCCCCCGGCTCGTTCATGTGCACGTAATGCCACGAGTCGGGGTACTTGCCGCCGACGCGGTGCAGATCCGGTCCGGTCCGCTTCGATCCCCACAGGAACGGATGGTCGAACACGAACTCACCCGCCTTGGAGTACGTGCCGTAGCGTGAGGTCTCGGCCCGCAGCGGCCGCACCATCTGCGAGTGGCAGCCGACGCAGCCCTCGCGGATGTAGAGATCGCGCCCTTCCAGCTCGAGCGGCGAGTACGGCTTCACCGACGCGATCGTCGGCACGTTCGACCGCACCAGCGCGGTCGGGACGAACTCCACGACGCCGCCGATCAGCACCGCCGCGAACGTCAGGACCGCGAAGCGGACCGGGTGGGACTCGAGCCTCCGGTGCCACGCTCCCGCCGCCGCCTCGCCGTGCAGCGCCGGCGCCTGCGCGGTCTCGTCCGCCGCGAACGATCCCTGACGGGCGGTGCGATACAGGTTGAACACGGCGACGAGCCCGCCGGCGGTGAACAGCGTGCCGCCGGTCGCGCGCAGCGCGTACATCGGCACGATCCTGATGACGGTTTCGAGGAAGTTGGCGTAGCGCAGCGTGCCGTCCGCGGTGAAGTCCTGCCACATCAGGCTCTGCGTGATGCCGCCGATGTACATCGGGATGGCGTAGAAGAGGATGCCGAGCGTCGCCAGCCAGAAGTGCGCGTTCGCCAGCCGCACCGAATACAGCGTCGTCCGGTAGATGCGCGGGAAGATGTAGTAGAGCATCGCGAACGCCAGCCCGCCGTTCCAGGCGAGCGCGCCCAGGTGGACGTGGCCGATGATGTAGTCGGTGTAATGGGTGAGGGCGTTGACGTTCTTCAGCGACATCATCGGCCCTTCGAACGTCGACATGCCGTAGGCGGTGACGCCGACCACCATGAACTTCAGCACCGGGTCCTCGCGGACGCGGTCCCACGCGCCGCGCAGCGTCAGCAGCCCGTTGACCATGCCGCCCCACGACGGCGCGATCAACATGACCGAGAACACCGTGCCGAGCGACTGCGCCCAGTCGGGCAGCGCGGTATAGAGCAGGTGGTGCGGCCCGGCCCAGATGTAGAGAAAGATCAGCGACCAGAAGTGGACGATCGACAGCCGGTAGGAGAACACCGGGCGGTTCGCCGCCTTGGGAATGAAGTAATACATCACCCCCAGGAACGGCGTGGTCAGGAAGAAGGCGACCGCGTTGTGGCCGTACCACCATTGCACCAGCGCGTCCTGCACGCCGGCGTACATCGAGTAGCTCTTGAGCAGGCTGACGGGCAGCTCGAACGAGTTCACGACGTGGAGCAGCGCCACGGTGATGAACGTCGCGAGATAGAACCAGATCGACACGTACATGTGGCGCTCGCGCCGCCGCAGAATCGTGCCGAGCATGTTCCAGCCGAAGACGATCCACACGGCCGCGATCAGCACGTCGATCGGCCATTCCAGCTCCGCGTATTCCTTGCTCGTGGTGAAGCCGAGCGGCAGGGTGAGGGCGGCAAGGACGATGATGAACTGCCAGCCCCAGAAATGAATCGCGCTCAACCGATCGCTGAACATCCGCGCCTTGCAGAGGCGCTGCAGCGAGTAATAGACGCCGACGAAGATCGCGTTGCCCGCGAAGGCGAAGATCGCCGCGTTGGTATGGAGCGGCCGCAGGCGTCCGTACGACAGCACCGGCAGTCCGGCCAGGAACTGCGGAAACACCAGCTTGAGCGCGACGATCAGCCCGACCAGGAACGCGATGACGCCCCAGCCCGCGGTGGCGACGGCGAACCTGCGCACGATGGCGTTGTCGTAGCGGAATGTCTCAACCTCTCCAGTCACCTTCGGCATCTCCCTTCACCCCTTCGGGGTCGTCCTCGAGCAGTACGCGGATGGGCGGCGTGGCGGTATCGTCGAACTGCCCCGACGACACCGCCCAGAGGAATGCGCCGAGGAAGCCCGCCGCGACGAGCCCTCCGGCGGCGATGAGCAGCACGAGCACGCTCATGACGGCAGCACCCTGGCCGCGGCCCAGCGCATGCTGCCGGCGCTCAGCCCGACGATGGTGAGCGAGCTGACGGGCATGAGAATGGCCGAGGCGAGCGGCGTGAGCGCGCCGGCCAGCGCCAGCGTCAGCCCGACGGCGTTGTACGCGACCGACACCGTGAAGCACAGCAGCACCACCTGGCGCGCCCGGCGCGCGTAGGCGAGAAACGCCGGCAGGTCGGCGACGCGTTCCGCCGCGAGCAGCGCGTCGCACGCCGGAACGAGGCAGGCGGTGCTGTCGGAGACGGCGATGCCGACGTCTGCCGCGGCGAGCGCGCCGGCGTCGTTGAGGCCGTCGCCCACCATCAGCACGTGCCGCCCCCGGGTCCGCGCCTCCTCGACGCAGCGCAGCTTCTCGTCCGGCGATTGCGAGAAGCGGGTGCGCTCCCCGAAATACCGCCGCCACCGCGCCGCTTCGCGCGCGTTGTCGCCGGACAGCAGAAACAGCTCGTGCCTCGCGGCAAGCATCTCGGCCGCCTGCTCCACTCCGTCCCGCACCGGGGAGGTGAGGTCGATCCAGCCGAGCTCGTCGCCGGCGCTGGCGTAAGTGGCGTACTGGGGCCCCCCCGCATGTATGCCGGTCTCGCTTGCGATGAATGCACGCGTCCCGATTGCCACGCGGACGCCGTCGACGGTCCCGCGGATCCCCTTGCCGGCGATCTCGCGCACGCCGCTCACCCGGACGGCGGGAACGGCGCCGCCGGCCGCGGCGATCGCCCGGCTGACCGGATGGACGGACTCGCCGGCGAGACGGCGGACCAGCGACCACGCACACTCCGACAATCCGTAGCGCTCGATGTGCGGCGCATCGGCCGTGGACGTCAGCGTGCCCGTCTTGTCGAAGGCGATCGTGTCGATGCGGCTGAGATCGAGGGCGACCGCCGGATGCTTCAGATACAGGCCGCGGCGGCCCAGCATGCCCATCGCCGTGCCGAGCGTAATCGGCGCCGAGAGCGTCAGCGCGCAGGGGCACGCGATGATCAGCACGGCGGTCGCGACGCTCATCGCGGCTGCCGCGTCCGGCCACCACGCGATCCCCCCCGCGGCGGCCAGGCCAATCGCACCGACGGTGAACCACGCGCCGAATCGCGCCGCCACCGCCGTCAGCCACCGCTCCTTCGGCTTGCCGAACACCGGGTTGTTCCAGAGCCCGGCGAGCACGCTCTGGGAGACGTCGCGGGCGATGCGCAGCCGCAGCGACGTGGACGCCGCGCGTCCGCCGGCGCGCACCGCCTCGCCGCGGCTGACGATCACCGGCGTCTGCTCGCCGGTGATGAAGGCGTAGTCGACCGCGCCGCGTTCGTCCAGCAGCACGGCGTCCGCAGGCACCACCTCGTGGCGACGGAGCGTGATGACGTCGCCGCGATGCAGGCGATCGATCGGAACCGGCGCCGTGCCGCCGCCGCGTTCGGCGCGAACCGTCAGCGGCAGGAACGATCGGTAGGTGCGGTCGAACGCGATGCGCTCGAACACCTTGAGCTGGAACAACCGGCCGATGAGCAGGAAGAACACGAGGCCGGTGAAGGAGTCCATGAACCCTTCGCCGCGCGCGGTGCCAATCTCGAACGCGCTCCGCGCGTACAGGACGGCGAGGCCGAGCGCCACCGGCACGTCGAGCGTCATCGTCCGGGTGCGAAGCGCCTGCCAGGCGTTGCGGAAGTAGTCCGCGCCGCTGAACAGCAGCACCGGTGTCGCGAACGCCAGGTTCAACCAGTCGAACAGCCGCTGGAACCCGCCGTCGAGCGGCGCGCCGTTCAGGTATCGCGGGACGCTGAACAGCATGATGTTGCCGGCGGCGAACCCGGCGACGCCGAGCTGCAGGTACAGCCGGCGCAGCGCCGGCGACATCCCCTTCGTGCGCGGCTCCGGCGTCACGACCGGCTCGTAGCCCAGCGACGCCATCGTGTCGGCGATGCGCCGCAGCGAGGTCGCGCCGGGGCTGAAGCTGACGTGCACGGCGCGGCGCAGCAGGTCGACTTCGGCGCGCACCGACGGCTGCAGCCGCCACAACTGCTCGAGCAGCCAGACGCACGACGCGCAGTGGATTGCCGGCACGTCGAACGTCGCCCGCGCGGTGCGGCCGTCGTCGAACTCGAGCAGCGCGGCCGCGACGGCGGGATCGTCGAGCGCGGCGAAGCGGTCGCGGGCGCCGGCGCTCGAGCGGCGCTGCGATACGCCGGGCGGCGTCTCGCACGCGTAGTAGCCTTCGAGGCGGTGCGCCTTCAGGATGGTGAAGACCGACGCGCACCCGCTGCAGCAGAACGTTCCATCGTCCGTGGCCACCGCCCCGCCCTCGCAGGGCTCGCCGCAATGCGCGCAGGAGGAGTTGCGCCGGGCGACCCGGTCGGAGGCAGGAGCGGCGGCCGACATGACGATGTGCCGGACGGTTCAGCAAGTGAGGTACCGCCGGACTTGTCCAAGGAAATCAGCAGGTTGCGGGAATCTTCAGCTCTCGCGGCGGGGTCCGGCGCGGATTAGTCCGCGCGTGGGGGGAAAAATCCGCGCGCGCCCGGACCTCGTTCGGTGCCAGCGCGACGCTGCCTCGGTTCTTTCCTTTTCGTACTCGATAAAGTAAGGTTTTGTCCTACAAACCCGAATGATGCGGAGGCGGTATTGACAGCTCAGAGTGCGAACGATTTATCTTCGGTCTTCAATACCGTCAGGGAGCGCGTCAGCCGCTTCGCCAATGAACGGCGGCAACTTGCCGACAACCTGCGTCAGATCATCTCCAGTGCTCGAGACCTGCTCGTCGAGCTCGGGGAGGCGGTCGAGACGGGGCGGCGCCGCGGACGGCCCGCCGCCGCAGGCGCGGGCGCAACCCGGCGCAGACGCCGGCGCGGACCCGGGAGACCGAAGGGATCGGCCGGGAAGAAGGGCGCAGGGAAGCGCGGCCGGCCGAAGCGCCGGACGATGTCGGCCGACGCGCGGCGCCGGATCTCCGAGGCGCAGAAGGCCCGCTGGGCGCGACAGAGAGCCGGCAAGGGCAAGTAGGAATCGCCCGCGACGTACGTAGCGCGGCGCGCCAGCCGATGCGCGCACTCGTCCTTGATCCCTCCGGAACGCTGACCCTCGCCAGCCGGCCGCGTCCCGCGCTGCCGTCCGAGTGCGTCATCCGCGTCGCCGCGGCAGGGATCTGCGGCACCGATCTCGAGCTGCGCCGCGGCTATGCCGGCTTCGCCGGCGTGCCGGGGCACGAATTCGTCGGCGTCGTGGACGAGGCGCCGGCGCCGGATGCGGCGTGGATCGGGCGGCGCGTCACCGGAGAGATCACCGTGGGCTGCGGCGCGTGCCACGGCTGCCGCGCCGCCGGCCGCGGACATTGCGATCGCCGGTCCGTGCTCGGCATCATCGGCCGGGACGGCGCGTTCGCGGAGTACCTGTCACTCCCCGCGGTCAATCTCCACGCCGTTCCCGATGCTGTGAGCGACGAGGCCGCCGTACTGGTGGAGCCGCTGGCTGCCGCGTGCCGCGTGCTCGAGCAGATTGCGGTGACGCCGCAAACGGTCTGCGCGGTCGTCGGCCCGGGACGCCTCGGGCTGCTCGTCGCCCTGGTGTTGCGCGCCGCCGGTGCACGCGTCACGGTGATCGGCCGGGGCGCGGCGCGCCTGGCGCTGGCGCGGTCATCGGGTTTCGACACTGCAGCGGCAGACGCGACTGACATCGCCCCGCGGCAGTTCGACGTCGTCGTCGACGCGACCGGACGACCCGAGGGGCTGACGATCGCGAAGCGCCTCGTGCGGCCGCGCGGCACGATCGTGATGAAGTCGACGTTTCACGGCGAAGCTCGCCTCGCGCTCGCGCCGCTGGTGGTCGACGAGATCACGCTCGTCGGCTCGCGATGCGGTCCCTTCGACGCCGCGCTCGATCTGCTCGCTGCCGGCCGCGTCGACGTCCGGCCGCTCGTCGACGCGACGTATCCGCTGGATCGGTTCGCCGAGGCGTTCGAGGCGGCGGAGCAGGGGCGCAAGGTGATCCTGCGTCCGCAGGTCTGAACGTCGCCGACACGCCTGACGCGCGGCGTCGGCTCGCGGCAGAGCCGCGCTCACCTGAGCACGCATCGTGCAGTCCGATATCCATCGACGCGCGCAAGACGGGCATGACGCCAGAAAACCGGAATAAACCGGCGAATCTGGGAACCGGACGCCGTGCCCACCCTTTCGGACCCCGTAAGGCGCTTGCGCGCGTCGTAAATCGCGCAGGGGGACGCGGCTGAGGCTCGTGCCCCGCTCTCCGCCCGCCGCGGGTATGGTGCGCCTACGATGGCTGGTAGTAGGCGACCGCGTCAGATATCCCTGATGCAGTGAAATTCAACGTCGCCAATCGCAAAGTCCATTACTGGGCGAGCGCGATCGTCGCGCTCCCGGCGCTGATACTGCTGGGGAGCGGGCTCCTGCTGCAGGCCAAGAAGCACTGGTCCTGGGTGCAGCCGGCCGAACATCGCGGCACGGGCAGCGCGCCGGCGCTCGACTTCCATCAACTGCTCGACAGCGTTCGCCGCCATCCGTCGCACGAGGTCACTTCGTGGGCCGACGTGAACCGCATCGACGTGCGTCCGGGGCGCGGCGTCGCCAAGGTGTGGCTGCAGTCCGGCCATGAAGTGCAGGTGGATCTCGGCACCGGCCGCGTGCTTCATTCGGCCTACCGCCGTTCGGATCTGATCGAGTCGATTCACGACGGGTCGTTCTTCGGCGGCGACTGGATCAAGCTGGGCGTGTTCCTGCCCACCGGGGTCGTTCTGCTGCTGCTGTGGGGAAGCGGCCTGTGGATGTGGTGGGTGACGTTCTCGGGCAGGCGCCGGGTGCGGGCGCAGCACCACCAGTTGGGAGGTTGATCCTCAGGTGACGCGCACGTACGACGCGTGCGGCGGCACGCCCGCGTGACTGAACCAGCTGACGTGCTCTTCCACGAGATCGATCTCGAGAGTGTAGCGACCCGGTGACGCCGGCGCCGCGACGCGAACCGTCGCGCGGCAGGCATCGCCGGGCGGCAGCGGCCGCCGCAGCGGCGTGCGCAGTCCGTCGTAGACGACGCACTCGCCGCCGGCGGCGTGCCAGTGGTAGCTCACCATGATCGGATGCGGCGTCTGCTCCGATCGCCATTCGCGCCAGCTCGCGTTCCGCAGCGTCAGCTCGACCAGCACCTCGGTGCCGGCGCGAACGGCTTCCGGGATCGCGACGTCCGCGTACTCGGCATCGAATGCCCCCCTCACGTAGTCCGGGTGATCGGCGCCGGCCACGGGCGCGATCAGTCCTGGACCGGTGATTCCAGACCTTCCCCTCGTCGCGCAGATCGCCCAGTGCTTCGCGAAGCCGTCGTGTCCCCGGCGTTGCAGCTCGTCGTCGACGCGTGTCAGCATCGCGCAGGCGGTCTCCATCGCGTCCTCGCGCCAGGCGCTCTCGTACGCCGGCTGTGGCGGGTAGCTGTCGAGCCCGGCGACCGTGCCGCGCACCACGAGACCGAAGCCTTGGAAGAAGCGCGCGTAATCGTCGAGCGGATAGCGGTTCTCGACCGCCCTGCCGGCGATCGCCGGATCGTCGTCCGGCCGGGCGGCGCTGCGCCCGGCGGGCGGGCCGGCGCCGAGCGCGTGCTCGATCCGGCCGCGAATCTTGTCCAGTTCGATCGGCAGCCAGTCGAAATCCAGCGTGCGCCGCCAGCGTCCGAGCAGATCGCCCGCCGGCTCGATCAGGAAGAAGCGATCGGTGAAGGCCGAGGCGTGGCGGACGAACGCCGCCGGATCGAGCAGGTGATGGAAGGCGTCGAACATCATCACGACGTCGACGCGGCCCGCCGGCGCGTAGCGCGCGACGTCGCCGGCGGCGAAGCGCACGTTGGGCAGGCCGAGGCGGCGCGCGAGTGCGGCCGCCGCGTCGATCGCGACGGCGCTGTGATCGACGCCGGTGAACGCCACGCCGGGATACCGGCGCGCCAGCTCGCATGTGATCTCGCCCGGCCCGCATCCCAGATCCAGCACCGTGCGCGCCCCCTGCAGGTGATCGCCCGCCAGGTCGGCGAACCGGCGAATGGTGAGATATCCGGGGTAGGACTTCGAGAACGGGTCGTGCGTGGACGCGCCGAACAGCTGGTCGTGGAACGCGCGGTCCTGCTGTGCGGACCACCGCGCGATGCGGCGGCGCACGGCGCGGATCGGCCGTGACAGCCGGCTCAGCATCAGGGCGCGGCCGTTCGAATCACTCGTGCCGGATTGCCCACCGCGATCGATCGATCCGGAACGTCACGGGTCACGACCGATCCGGCGCCGATGACCGCGCGGTCACCGATGCGGACGCCTTTCAGGATCACGACGTTGGCGCCGATCCACACGCCGGCGCCGATTTCCACTGCGGCGAACTCCTTGCCGGAATCCTGGATCGGCACCTCGGGATCGACGCGATGGCCCGAGGACACGACGACGACGTTCGGGCCGAGTATCGTCCGTTTGCCGATGCGGATGCCGCCGCTGCCATCGAGATACGCGCGCACGTTGACGGCGACGCCTTCCTCGAGCACGATCCCGCTGCGCGGCGACGCGTGATCGACGGCCAGGACGCAGTGCTCGTAGAGCCGCACCCGATCGTGCAGCTCGATCCCGACGCCGCCGGGGAACCGGCCTCCCCACATCACCACGCCCTGGCCGATCATCACGTCCTGGCCGACCAGGTTGGCCGCCTCGGCCAGCTGTTCGCGCACGGCGCTCCGCTGCTCCGCGAACACCGCAAGGGGATCGCGATACGACAGCCGGGTCCGCTCGCCGCGGGCGCGCAGCTCGCGGTCGACCGTCTGCCGCGCGATGCGCTCGACGTAGTCGTGCAGCTTTCGAGAGAACCAGGCGATCATTGCGGAGGGGGAGGATCATACCCCGCTCGAGCTGCGAGCGGAGCGTGCCCCCGCGCGAGCGCGTGAGGCTGTAGGGGAGTCTGAGGGGCAACGTCCCTCAGATCAAAAAAGGGTGGTGCGCCCGGCAGGATTCGAACCTGCGGCCTTTGGCTCCGGAGGCCAACGCTCTATCCAGCTGAGCTACGGGCGCGTCGTGCGCTCGGAGGGATTTGAACCCCCGACCTACGGGTTCGAAGCCCGGCGCTCTATCCAACTGAGCTACGAGCGCGCAGTGACGGTCCTGCAATGATACTTGATCAGCCGAGCGGATTCCGCGCGAAGCAGAGATCCTCCACCACGCGTCCGCCGATGAGGTGTTCCTGGATGATGCGCTCGGCATTGTGCGGCGTGACCGACCGGTACCACGTGCCGTCCGGGTATACAACGCAGACAGGACCGTCGGTACAGATAC
Organism: Vicinamibacterales bacterium; assembly: GCA_035699745.1. Classification (NCBI taxonomy): domain Bacteria; kingdom Pseudomonadati; phylum Acidobacteriota; class Vicinamibacteria; order Vicinamibacterales; species Vicinamibacterales bacterium. The sequence continues at coordinate 79,715 of DASSPH010000072.1, read as the reverse complement.
GCAGGCACTGGCACTTCGTCCGGTAGAACGGCCCATCCGGGCCGGCGATGTTCAGGTCTTTCATCCGCCGCTTGAGGTACTGCCACGTCTCGTCGCCCGTCTCCGGATCGACGCAGTCCGGGCCTACGCACACGAAAAGGTGCCGCGTCAGCTTGCCGACGCCGAACGCGGCCGCCGCCTGCTGCGGAGTCTCGAACTTCTTGGCCATGGTTCAGATGTCGCCGCCTGCGCCACCTGATCATACGGCACCCGGCTTGCTCCCTGGTCGCGCAGGAGGGCTCATGGCTGACAAGTGGAATCGCGACGACGACGAACCGATGACCGGAGCCGCCGACGAACGGGTGCGCGGCGTGGCGGATGACGAAGAGTTCGACGACATGGACGCCGACGACCTGGACGCCGAAGAAGAAGAGGACGAGGAGGGGGCGACGTTCTAGTTCGTGCGTTTCGCGAACTTCCTCAGCACGGCCTGAAGGTCTGCGGGCTTCGAGGTCCGCAGGCCTTCCCACAGATCCCCCACCTCCGCAAACCGGGCGGGCGCCGTCCGGATCGTGAACGCCCGCGGATCCAGCCTGTCGTCGATTTCCTTCCACGCGAGCGGCGTCGAGACCCCGGCGTACTCGCTGGCCCGCGCGCTGTAGGCGGTCGCCAGCGTCTTTCCGAGAATGTTCTGCAGGTAATCCAGGTACACCGTGCCGCGCGGCCGCCGCGCCACCGTGCGTTCCACCGTGGCCTGTTTCGGGTGGCGCGCGGCCACCAGCGTTGCGACGATCTGGCACAGCAGCATGCCCGACTCGTACGAGGTGTCCGGCGGCAGCGGGATATAGATGTGCAGGCCGCTCGAACCGGAGGTCTTGGGGAATCCGGGAATGCCGAGCGCGGCAAGCTCGTCACGGACCCAGCGCGCGACGTCACGGACCGCGCCGAACGTCGCGTGCTCGGTCGGATCGAGATCGATCGCCACGTGGTCTGCGTCCAGCGGCGACTGCACGCGCGAGAACCACGGGTCCTGTGAAATGGCCGCGATCTGCGCCATGTAGATCAGCGTCGTCAGCGATCCGCCGACCAGCCGCTTCGCATCCGGCTCGCTGATCGGATCCGCGTCATCGGGCAGCGTCTCGATGCGCACGCCGGCGGGCGGCCGCTCCTCGCGCGAGCGCTGCTGATAGAACGCCTTCCCGGCGATCCCGTTGGGAAAACGCTTCATCACCAGCGGACGATCGGCAACTGCCGGAAGCAGGAACGGCGATACGCGAACGTAGTAACGGAGCAGCTCTCCTTTCGTAATCGCCGGCTCCGCCCGCCGCGCGCCCGACGCGGCGAGCGCGGGCCAGAAGATCTTCGCCAGGTTGGTGACCTTCACGCGGTCGCCGCCCGGAAGCGTGACTTCGCCGTCCTTCCGGGCATCCTCGAGCGCCTGAAGCTGCGCGATCAGCGCGTCGAGATCGGTGCGGTTCGAGGCGGCCGTCTGCCGTCCGGCGGCGCTCACCTGCGGCCCTTCGCGGACCACGTCGCCTGCGCTCTTGTCGTCGCGGAGTCCGAGGTAGACCGGATGCCGGAGCTTCGCGTCCGCCGTCCATTCGCTGAAGCGAATCTGCGCGACCAGTTCGGGTCTCGCCCAGTGTGCGGGCTCGTTGGTCTTGATCGTCCCGGCGAAGGGCGAGCGATCGATCTCGCGCGCCTTGAGCAGCTTCGAGACCCGCGCCAGCTCCTTCGCATCGAAGCCGGTGCCGGTGTGGCCGACGTACTTCAGACCGCCGGCTTCCTGCACGCCGAGCAGCAGCGCGCCGAAGTACTGCCGCGTCTGGCGGGGCTCGGTCCAGCCGCCGACGACGAATTCCTGCTGGTGGTGCAGCTTGATTTTCCGCCACGCAGGGGAGCGGCGGCCCGGCTGATACGTGGACCCCGCCTCTTTCACGATCAGCCCCTCCCAGCCTTCCTTCAGCGCGCGCTCGTGCAGCGCCGTCGCATCGCCGGACACCTGTTCGCTGATGCGGAGGATGCCGGTCTTGTCTTTCTGGAAGAGCCGCGTGAAGACTTCTTCGAGGCGCCGGCGTCGATCGGTCAACGGCAGGCGGCACAGATCGCCGCCGTCCCGAAGGATGTCGAAGAGGATGAACGCCGCCGGCTGAGCCTGTTCGGCGCGTGCGACATCCTTCGCGCCGCCGAGGTGCATGCGTCCCTGCAGCCGCTGGAAGCCGGCAGGCCTCCCGCGCTCGTCGAGCGCGACAATCTCGCCGTCGAGCACGAGCGGTTGGCCGATGCGCCGGCTCGCCTCGGACAGCGCGTTGGCGATTGCCGGGAACTGCGCCGTCTTCTCATTCCCGTTGCGCGACCAGAGCCGCGCCCGCCCGTTGGGAGGAATCTCGACGAGCGCCCGGATGCCGTCGTACTTCGGCTCGTAAACGAGCCCCTGCTTGACCAGCGGCGCCTCGGCCAGCGTCGCGAGCATCGGACGCAAGTCCATCCCCCCCGATTCTAGCCGCGCGCACTGCGCACTGCGCACTCCGCACTGCGCACCGCGCACCGCGCACTGCGCACTGATCTCTGCTATCCTTCCCCCGTGTTTTCCCGCCGCAAACCCTCCGGCCTCGCCTCCGTCTTCGGCGCGCTGGAGCTTCGCGTGCTCGAGGCGCTCTGGCGCCGCGGCGACGCCACCGTCCGCGACCTTTGCGACGATTTCCCGGCAGCCGCGTACACGACCTTGATGACGACGATGGAGCGGCTGCACAAGAAGGGAGTGCTGCACCGCGAGAAAAGCGGCCGCGCGTTCCTCTATCGGCCGGCCAGTTCCCGCGCCGAGATGGAATCCGGGTTCATGACTCGCGCGCTGCAGCCGCTGCTGTCCGGTGACAGCGCCCATCCGGTCCTCTCGTCGTTCGTCGACGAGGTGAGCCGTCACGACGAGCGGCTCCTGGACGAGCTCGAACGGCTGGTCCGCGAGAAGCGGCGCGAGCAGGAGAGCGGCCGATGACGTTCTGGCTGATCAGCGGCGCGGTGGCGTTGGGCATTTTCGCCGTCTTCGCCGCCCTGGGATCGATGGCGGTGAGCGTCGCGGCGCCGTCGATCGCGCGCCGGCTCAAGGCGTATTCGCCGGCGGTGTGCGCCGCGGGGCTGTTCCGGCTGCGGATGATGCCGGCGGGGATCGCCGGGGCCGTCGCGTTCGGCCTGGTGCTTCCGGTGTTTCTCGCCTACGAGCCGCGCGGCACGACCGAGCGGGTGCCGGCGGTGCTGACGCTGCTCGCCCTGGCGGGGGCGGCGCTGCTGTTCCGCGGCGTCTGGCGCGCGGCCGCCGCCTGGCGCGCCACCTGCCGCGTGGTTCGCGAGTGGCGCCGGCGCGGCCGCCGGCTCCAGGGCTTCGACGCGCCGCTGCCGGTGTTCGCCATCGAGGAATCGTTCCCCACCGTCGCCGTCGTCGGCGTGGCGCGGCCGGCGCTGTTCATCGCCGAGCGCGTGCTGCGCGAGTGCCCGGACGACGAGGTCCGCGCGATGCTGCGGCACGAATGCGCGCACGTCGCCAAGCGCGACAACCTGAAGCGGCTCCTGATGCGCGCCTGCCCGGACTTCCTTGGCGCCGGCCTGGATCGGGCGTGGGCGCGGGCGGCGGAGGAAGCCGCCGACGCGGCGGTCGCCGACGGCAATCCGCGCTGCTCGGTGCAGCTGGCGCAGGCGTTGATTCACGTCGCCCGTCTCGCGCCGGTTCCCGAAGCGCCGGCTCTGGCCAGCGCGTTCTACCTCGGCGGCAGCATCGAGTCCCGCGTGCGGCGGCTGGTGCAGCCCGAGCCGGCGCGGCAGGCGCACCACGGGATCGGGCGCGTGCTGGCCATCGTCGCGGCGGTCGCGTCAGGCGCCGCCGCGATGGCGGCCGCGCCGTCGCTCCATCGCGCCGTCGAAACGCTCGTCCACGCGCTTCCCTGATCGAGCCCGGCCGGCCAGGCTACGACCGCTGGTAGTAGCGGACACCTCTCAATAGACTCCCGGGCTGCGGACTGCTTCCGCAACCGATGCACCGGGCCGTCGATCGCCTCACCAAAACCGCAGACCCTCGATTGGGCGCGAGTCACTTCAAGGACTAGATGGTGATGACCAAGTGAAGGCGCAGAAGCTGGCCGTGGTGCGCAGCGTGCTGCGCGTGCTGATGCTGGGAGGGCTGGCGATGCTGGCGGTGCTGCTGCCCGCCAGGCCGGCGCTCGCGTCGTCCCGCGCGCGGCGGCAATCTCCCAACAACGCCGGCATTGTCGTGATCGTCAGCGATCAGGCCGGACTCGTGGTGCGGGACGCGAAGGTGACGGTCGTCAACGCACAGACCGGCGCGGCGCGCGAATCGATCTCGGGCGCGGACGGAAGCGCCTCCTTTCCGGCGTTGTCGCTCACCGGCACCTACACCGTCACGGTTTCGAAGCCGGGGTTCGGCGACGAGACGCGCGGCGCCATCAGCCTGCGTTCCGGCGAGGTCGCGACGCTGCGCGTGCGGCTGCTGGTCGGCACGGAGCAGGCCGAAGTGATGGTTTATGGCACCGACGCCGGCGTCCGCGCCGACGCGCAGATCGGCCGCCGGCTCGACAGCGCCGCAATCGACGAAACGCCAATCCTCGGCCGCAAGATCACCACGCTCCCGCTGCTCAATTCCGCCTTCCGTCAGGGGAAGGGAACCGGCGATCTCTTCGTCAACGCCACCTACTTCATCACCGGCTCCGGCAGCCGGCGCACGACGACCTACATGCTCGACGGCGCCAGCAATGACGAGGGCTGGGGACGCCAGACGATGCTGACGACGCTGCCGCTCGGCGCGGTGCAGGAAGCGGCGGTGCTGACGAATGCGTTTTCCGCCGAGTTCGGCTGGACCGCCGGCCCGGCGTTCAACATCGTCACCAAGTCCGGCACCAACGCAGTGCGCGGCGAAGGCATCTATCTGATACGGCCGGGCGGCATGCAGGCGAGGAGGTTCGGCACGGCCGGGTATTGCCCGCCCTCGGTGCCGACCTGCACGACGCCGCCGACGCTCGCCGCGATCAACCCGGCCGATCTGCCGGACGAGCTGCACCAGGTGTCGGCCTCGGCGGGCGGCCCGATCGCGAGGGGCAAGACGTTCTTCTTCGCCTCGGGGGACTACACGCTGCAGGACCGGACGACGTTTCTGTCGAGCACGCTGCCGGCCTTCGTGCTGCCGGCGAACGGCAGTCTCGAATACGTCGGCAAGTACCGCCAGCGGCTGTTCAACGGACGGCTCGATCACAAGCTCTCCTCTGCGCAGTCGCTCATGGTGCGCGTCAATTACGATCGCTTCTACGACACCAACCCGAACGACGCGGTGGTCGGCACCAGCGCGCCGACGGTGGCGCGGCGCTACACGCGCGGCTCGCGTTCGGCGCAGGTCAATCACACGGCGGTCGTGCGCGCTACCCTGCTCAACGAGGCGCGTGCCGCGTATCTCGACGGCGCGCCGGTGACGCTGTGGGAGGCGCAGAACCCGTCGACGGCGTATACCCGCGGCGGCCCGGTGCCGTTCACCATCGGCGAGTCGCGCGCCGCCGACATCCGGGGCCACCAGTTTCAGTTCGCCGACACGGTGTCGTGGTCGCGCGGCCATCACAACGTCCGCGCCGGCGGCAGCATCATCCGGCACGCCACCGGCGGCAGCGGCAGCGAGCCCGGCCAGGCCACGCTCGGCACCTTCACGTTCCTGAGCACGACGACGGCGCCGTTCAGCGCGCTGACGCTGGCCGACGTGCAGCAGTACTCGCAGCCGGTCAGCTACGGCATCACCAGCTATGAGATGCAGCAGTGGATGTCGGTGCTCTTCGTGCAGGATCGCTTCCGGGTCAGCGATCAGTTCACGCTCGACGCCGGCCTGCGCTACGACCGCCAGACGCTGACGACGGACGCCGACAACGTGGCGCCGCGTCTCGGCTTCGCGTGGCATCCGGCGAACGGCGCGGGCACGGTGGTGCGCGGCGGCTACGCGATGTATTACACGCAGATCCGCGCCAACGCGCTGGCGAGCGCGCTGACCGGCGGCCTCGACGGCATCGTCAGCTACACCGCGGCGCCGGGGCAGACCGGGTTCCCGGTCTGCCTGACCTGCGTGCCGGTGGCCGTCGATCCGCGGACGCTGCCGTTGTCGCAGCAGCCGGCGCGCAACATCACGATCCGCGCCGGGCAGGCGGCTTTCCATCGCGCGCAGTTCGCCAGCTACGGCCTGGACTTCGATCGGCTGCCGGACTATCCCGGCGCGTTCGTCAACCCGCGCAGCCAGGTGACGTCGATCGGCGTCGAGCGCCAGATCGCGCGCGGGCTGCTCGCCGGCGCCGACTACGTGCACCAGCACTGGACCGATCTCGATCGCAGCGTCGATCTCAACGCGCCGGCGCCGTTCGACCGCACCGCCCCCGGCCAGGTGCGGACGGTCGCCGCGGCGAACGCCACGCGGCCGATCGTTCCAGTCAACGGCGGGGTGCGGAACGTCAACGTGCTGATGAATCTCGGCACCGCCGACTACGACGGCCTGCAGGCGCAGATCAGCTATCGCGGCAGCGCCAGGTTCCAGGCGGCGCTCAGCTACACGCTCGCGAAGGCGACGAACACGACGGAGCCGGACGGCAACGGCATCGGTCCGAACGACCCCAACATCGCCCGCCTCGGCGAGGAGGAGCGCGGCCCGAGCGTCGTCGATCAGCGCCACCGCGCGGTGATCACCGCGAGCTACGCCCTTCCCTACGACATCACCGCCGGCACGCTGATGCAGTTCGCGTCGGCGCGCCCCTTCAATGCCGTGACCGGCATCGACAACAACGGCGACGGCGCCAACAACGATCGCCCGGTGGTCAACGGCGCGGTGCTGCCCAAGTCCGCCTTCCGCGGCACCGGCACCCAGGACGTCGGGCTGTTCGTCGAGGGGCGGCTGAAGATGGGCGGCCACGCCATCCTGCTGCGGATGGAGGGGTTCAACTTCTTCAACCACGCCAACATCCTGGGGCGGGCGCAGACCACGTACGGCGATGCCGCCGCCGCCAATCCGACGTTCGGCCAGGTGGTGGCGGCGGGCGCGGCGGCGAACGCCCTGCCGGCGCTGGCCAACATCGACCCGCCGCGCATGTTCCAGTTTCAGGCGCGTTTCGTGTTCTGAGCGGGTGTGCAGATGTGTGCAACCGGATGGCGCTTTGACGCCATCCGGCCGATAATTCCCGCATGGCTGCAAGACCCACCTGGAAAGGCTTTCTGAAGATCTCGCTGGTCAACATCCCGGTGCGGGTCTTTCCCGCCACGGACTCGGCGGCGACGATCAGCTTCAACCAGCTCCACGGCGAGTGCCAGACGCGGATCCAGCAGAAGCGCTGGTGTCCGAAGTGCGAGCGGGAGATCCCACTGGCCGAGATCGTCAAGGGCTACGAGTTCGAGAAGGGGCGCTACGTCGTCATGGACGAGGAGGATCTCTCCAAGGTCCGGCCCGAGTCGACGCGCGTCATCGATCTCGTGCAGTTCACGCCGGTCGAGTCGATCGATCCGATCTACGTCGAGCGGCCGTACTATCTGGCGCCCGACGGCCAGATGGCGCTGGAGGCGTTCGCGGTGATTCGCGAGGGGATGAAAGGGAAGGCGGGCATCGGCCGGCTGGCGCTCTACGGGCGCGAGTACCTGGTCGCGGTGCAGCCGAAGGACAAGGGGCTGGTGATGTACACCATGCGGCGCGCCAACGAGGTGCGCAGCATGGATGCGATCGACGAGCTCGCCGGCGTCCCCGCCAAGGTGAAGCCCGAGGAGATCAAGATGGCCAAGCAGGTCATCTCGAACTTCGAGGGCGAGCTGAACCTCGCCGACTACAACGACGCCTACCAGGAGGAGCTGCAGCGCATCATCGACGCGAAGATCGCGGGCGAGGAAGTGGTGGCGACCGAGGAGCAGGCGCCGCCGAAGGTGGTGAACCTGATGGACGCGCTGCGCCAGAGCCTCGATCGGGTGAGCAGCACCAAGAAGAAGACGGTGAAAGTCGAGGCCGAGGCTCCGGCGAAGGCGAAGGCCGCGCCGGCGAAGAAGCGCGCCCGCGGTTAGAGCCCGCTCCGCGCGTCTCTGTGCGCGCTGTGTTCGAGGCCGCCGGTCGTCCCCGGGCGCCGGTCCACGCGCCCGACCGCCGGACTACCGGCTGCCGAACTGCTTGAAGATCTGCTCGCGCACGTACTGAGCGGTGGTGCCGGATCCGGCCCGGACCGTCAACGTCGCGGGGGCGTTCCCGCCGACGTCGATCCGCCAGCTGTCCGGCCTGGCATCAGGGCTCACGCTCACTGGCGGATCGCCGGCGCCGAGTTCGCGCAGCACGATCCGCGCGATCCGCTCCAGTTCGCGCGTTTCCATCGGAAACGCGACTATAGCACTACTGCACGACGACCGAATCCAGCGTGCACGTGGCAGCGGCCGCGGTGTTGTGGCTGGTGACCGCCAGACCGACGTAGACGGTCGCCGGCATCGAAATGCTGTCGCTGCCGACGAGCGTCCAGTTCACGCCGTTGGCCGATTCGTAGGCAGTGAACAGGTTGCCGTTGCGCTGCAGCTTCACCCAGCGCGGCGCCGTGGACAGCGTCCCCGCCGTGCTGACGCTGGTGCCGCCCGCCAGCCCGCGGCGCTGGAACGCCATCCCTTTCGCCGCCGACGCCAGCATGAATGCGTGGGGCGATCCCGCCGAGAGCGAGGCGCGGATCATCACGCCGGCCTTGACCCAGGCGTGGATGCCCTGCGGGATCGAGGCGACGCGGGCGACGATGGTGCCGTCGCCGCTCAGCGAGCGATACGCGAAGTGGAACGCGTCCGCCGTGCCCCAGATGTCGGCGCCCGATCCGGTCACCGAGTACACGCCGTTCGAGAACGTGGCGTCGCCGGCGATCGTCGTCGCGCCGATGTCCGCGTGCGACCACCCCGACGGCAGACCCGTCGGCGGCGGCTGGCTGCTCACCGTGACGGTCACGCCCGCCGACGTGGTCACCGCGCCGTCGTCATCCGTCGCGCGCGCGGTGAGGGTATAGGTTCCTGCCGGCACGTTCGACCACGTCAACGCGTACGGGGAGGTCGTGTCCGTTCCCATCAGCGTCGTGCCCACGTAGAAGTCCACCTTCGCCACCGTGCCGTCGCTGTCGCTCGCCGCCGCCGCGACACTGATCGTCGCCGGCGCCGTGTAGCTCGCGCCCGACGCCGGACTCGTCAGCGCCACGCTCGGCGGCTGGTTGGCCGGCGGCGGCGTGCTCGACGAGACCGTGACGTTGTCGAACGTCGCCGTCGCGGTCACGCCGCTGACGTGGCTCGACACGGCGAGGCCCACGAGGACCGTCGAGCCCATCGCGAAGGTGTCGCTGCCGACCACCGTCCACGTCGCGCCGTCGGCCGACTCGTACCCGGTAATCAGATTGCCGGCGCGCACCAGCTTCACCCAGCGCGGCGCCGTGTTCTGGCTGCCCGGGCTGCTGACGCTGGCCGCTCCGTCCGACGTGCGGCGCTGGAAGGGCACGCCCTTGGTCGCCGACGCCGCGACGAGCATGAATCCATGCGCCGCGGATGGCGACAGCGAATTCCGGATCATGACGCCGGCCTTGACCCAGGCGTTCACGTTCTGAATCGAGGTCACGCGCGCGACGATGGTGCCGTCGCCGGTCAGGGTGCGATACGCATACTGGAACGCGTCCGCGGTGCCCCAGACGTCCGCCCCCGCGCCCGTCACGGAGTACACGCCGTTCGAGAACGTCGAGCGCCCGGTGGCGCCGGTCGCGCCGACGTCGGCGGCGCTCCACCCCGCCGGAAGTCCGCTCGGCGGCGGCTGTCCCTCCGTCACCGTGATCGACACCGGCGAGGACGTCGTGGACGCGCCGCCGTTGTCGGTCGCGACCGCCGTCAGGTTGTAGGTGCCGGCGGCGGCATTGTTCCAGACGACGGTGAACGGCGCCGACGACGAGGTGCCGACGAGCGTACCGTTGGCGAACACGTCGACCTTCGTCACCGTCCCGTCGCTGTCCGACGCGTTCGTCGTCACCGTGATGGTGGCCGGCGCGGTGAACGTGGCGCCGCTCGCCGGAGACGTGATCGCGACCGACGGCGGCAGGTTGCCGGGGGCGGTGCCGGCAGTGGTGAAGCTCCAGATCGGACCATCCGCCTCCATGTACGCCATCGTCTTCGAGACGATCCGCCAGTAGTAGCGGGTGCCCGGCTGCAGCGGCGGCAAGGCGTAATACCGGTAGTCGCCGAAGTACTGGCTCGGGCCGAGCCGCCGGTTCGCCTCGAGCAGCGGCGGATTCGGCGTCGTGCCGAAGTAGATGTCGTAGAGATGCGCCCACAGCCCGGCGTCGAACGACAGCGAGACGCCGGTCGTCGGCACGTTGGTGGCGCCGTTCGCCGGCAGGTTGTAGCTCGGATGGTCGGGCGGCAGCGGCGTGAAGGGCTTGGTCTCGATCTCGCCGTGGCCGTTGGTCCACTTCCGCTCGAACAGCGCCTCGAGATAGTCGTAGATCCACGGCTGCGACGTGAACATGTTGTGCTCGCGCTGCGAGTCGCTCGACGGCGAGGTCCAGTTCGACGAGCCGAAGATCGAGAAGCTGGTGCCGCGCAGCATGACCAGCTTGGCGTGGTTGATGCCCTGGTGCCCGTCGAAGCGCACCTGCGCGCCCGCCTTCCACATCTTGTCGACGTTGTAGGCGTCCCACAGGCGCGAGGCGTTGCGGTACTCGGTCTCGTCGGTGATCAGCCGCACCGGCACGCCGCGCTGCATCGCCGCGATCATCGCGTTGGTGTGCTGCTCGTCGGTGATGCGGAACATCATCACGTCGATCTGCTGCTGCTCCTGGTTGTAGGCGCTGATGGCGCGGGACCGGTAGCTCTCGTCGGGCGGGAAGTTGAGCTGCGGATCGATCGGCGAAATCGGATAGCTCCGCACCAGCGGCTCGTTGGGGCCGATGTTGGCGTAGTTGGCGAACTCGGTCGTGCTGATCCAGAGATCGTCGAACTTGGTCATGAAGCTGCGGACGATCGACGGATCCTTGCTGAAGTAGACGATCTCGTCGGTGAAGTTGACGTAGGGGATCTCCGGCGTCAGTTCGAACGGCGCGTAGTTGGCGCCGGCGAACTGGACCTGCCCCTGCGACGCGAAGATGATCATCTTCCAGTGCAGGATGCCGCCGGCGACGCGGTTGCGCATCGGCAGCCCGGCGTCGCGCAGCTGATCGTTCTGCGCCGTGCAGGCGGGATGCGACCCCGAGCAGCGCGGATCCATCAGCAGCCGGATCTTCACGCCGCGCTGGGCGGCGCGGACCAGCTCGTTCGAGTAGCGCGCGTCCGTCATCATCCAGTAGGCCATGTCGATCTGCTGGCTTTCCTGCTGGATGTACTTGAGGATGTCGGCGCGGCAGTCCTCGAACGTCGGGTCGCACAGCCGTTCCTGCGGCGCCAGGAACTGGGCGGCGGCGGGGCGTTCGGCGAGGCCGAGGAAGAATGCGGCGAGCGCAACAGTAATGAGGTACGAAACACGTCCATTAGTCACAGCGCTCGACGCCACTGCGAGGCTGATGCCACTTTTGTCTGACGGATTCGAGCCCGGCCGTTCGCGCGGTTGAGAAGCCAATGCCCCAGATCGGGCAAGGAGCGTAACTCGACCGTCCGGTAACCGGCTTCCGAGCCGGCGGGCGAGGTCGAGCGTCCGCAATACCTTGCGGGGCGAAGCTCAGTTGGGAAAAAAGACCGCGAAATGGGTGGGGTGGATGACGGGACTCGAACCCGCAGCGTCCGGAGCCACAGTCCGGTGCTCTACCTTTGAGCTACACCCACCATTCGTCGCGTGATTGGCGGCGGAGCCCTTAACTGTATCACGCCCGCGCGGTGGCGACGTCTCCGCGGGAATCGTCCTCGTCGTCCGCGTCCACGCCGAGCTCGGAGAGGTGCCCGTTCGACACCGCGACGGCGGTGCAGTGGACGCGCTCCGACTTCCGGCCCTTGGCGTCGTACATCAGCATGTCCGCGCGCTGAATGAGCTCGGCCGCGAGCTTCCGCGCGAACCCGCGCCGCTCGCCGATCGGCCCCATCCTGAGGCACACGACGCCGACGTCGACGTTCACCGGCCGCGAGCTGAGCCGGCGCTCCTCGCGCGACCAGTCGTGGGATTCCACCGCCGTCTTGAAGCGGCTGGCGATCTCCACCGCCTGACTGCAGCCGGGCAGGTCGGGAATGAGGAAGCAGAACTCGTCGCCGCCGAAGCGCGCGTGCAGGTCGCGCCCCTCGCCGCGCTCGACCGCGAGGAAATCCTGCGAGCGAATCTGGTCGGCGAGGATCCGCGCGACCCCTTCGATGATGCGGTCGCCGATCGCGTGCCCGAGATTGTCGTTGTACCACTTGAAGCTGTTGATGTCGACGACCCCGACCGAGCACCAGCGCACGCGCTGTTCCACCGCGAGGTACGATTCCACGCGCTCCATGAACCAGTCGAAGTTGAGAAGCTTGGTCTTCGGATCGCGATGGCTCTTGTCGGTCAGGTCCGCCACCACTTCCTCGAAGTAGCGCGCGATATTGCTCACCGTCACGTCTTTTTCCGTCAGCTGGTGCTGCAGGCGGTCCATCTTCTCCGCGAACCCTTCGGAGAGGGCGCGGATGGCATCGTGCTTCGATTCCTCGACGAGCTGCCGCTGCCGCGACACCACGTCCTCGACGCGCTGCAGCAGCTCCGCCTCGCGCTCGGCGTCGAGCTGCAGGCGGTCCTGGACCCACTCTCGCAGCTCTGCTGTCGTGCGCTCGTTGTTCTTGGGGGTGCGTACGGGTCCCATAGTGGAGATGCCGCGTCAGAAGTTACAAGGGCTGTGCCGCTTTTCGTTCCAGCGCAAGGCGCACCGCGAACATCCGACAAGCGCCGGCTCGGGTTATACTTAGCCCCACCCGGCAAAATGCGCACACGCCCGCTCGTCCTCATGGTGGACGACGATGTCGATACACGCGAGATGTACGCGTGGAGTCTGGAGGCACGCGGCTTCGACGTTCTGGCCGCCGGCACGACGTCGCAGGGTGTCGAACTCGCGCAGGCGCGGCGCCCGGACGCGATCGTCACGGACTTCACCCTGCCGGGCGAGGACGGGTTGAGGCTGGCCGAGCGCGTCCGCGACCTGCCGGGTAGCGCGGCCACACCGATTGTGCTCGTCAGCGGCAGGGCCTTCGTCGGCGATGCCGGCGCCCGCGCTTCCGAGCTGTTCGATCGCATCCTGCTGAAGCCGGTCCTGCCCGATCAGTTGATCGGCAACGTGACGGCCGCGATGCTCGACCGCGCCGCTGCCCGGCTGCTCCGGCAGCTCGATGCCGTGCGCACCCGCGCGGCTGCCGTGCCGCGCACGAGCGACGTCAGCCAGATCCTCGAATTGGTGAGCGAGGTCGCCGCGGACGGCGACACCCCTGCCGCGCTCGTGGCCGACGACGCGGCGCACTACATCGGGGTCAACGACGCCGCGTGCGCGCTGACCGGACGCTCGCGCGAGGAGCTGCTCTCGCTGCACGTGTGGGATCTCACGCCGCCGCGCGTGCTGGCCGACGGACGGAAGGCGTGGTCTCAATTCGTCCGCGCGGGGACGCAATCCGGCGCCTACGTTCTGACGAAACCATCCGGCGGAGAGGTGGAGGCCCGCTTCGCGGCGCTCGCCGACATCCTGCCGGGCTGTCACCTCTCGCTGCTCCAGTCGGTCCCGCCCGCGTTGCTGCCGGACGGCGGCGCTTAACTCAGCCGTTTCGTCGCCGCAGGTCCGGTGCAAATCCGGGCAGGGCGGCTCGCGAGATCGGCGAGAATGATAGGTCCGCGGACCATGGACCGAACCCTGATAGTGGACGACTCTCCAACAATGCGCCGCATGGTGATGGCGTCGCTCCGCGACGTCTGTCATGGCGGGTTTTCGGAAGCCAGCAGCGGACTCGAAGCCATCGAGCAGCTCGCGCTCGGACCGGTCGGGCTGATGGTGCTCGATCTGAACATGCCGGACATGCACGGGCTGGAGGTGCTGCGCTTCGTGCGCAATCATCCGCTGTTCCGCAGGCTGCCGGTCATCGTGCTCACCACGCGCGGCGACGAGGACAGCCGCGCCGCCGCGCTCGCCGCCGGCGCCTCGTTGTATCTGACCAAGCCGTTCGCGCCGCACGCGCTCGCCGGGCACGCGCGCGCGCTCACCGGCGGCTCCACTCCGGAACGCGTCGAGAAGGCATGAGCGACGAGACGCCGTTCGCCGCCGGCTTCATGGACGAGTACTTCGCCGAGTGTGACGAGCACCTCGCGGCGATGCGGCGGCTGCTGCTCGATCTCGAATCCTCCGCCGCCTCGCACGAGCCGGTGCGGCCTGCCGTGCTCGAAGAGCTGTTCCGCAGCTTTCATTCGATCAAGGGGATCTCCGGGATGGTGGAGCTGCGCGAAGCGGAGACGCTGGCGCACCACATGGAAAGCTATCTCCGCGGGCTGCGGCAGCGCGATGCCCGCCTCACGGACGAAGGGCTGGACGCGCTCGTCGCCGGCGTCGATCTGCTGGAGCGGATCATCGCCGCGCGGCGCGACAACGAACCCGCGCCCGCGTCGGAGCGGGTGATCGGAATGCTCGCGGCGACCGCGCCCGACACGGTGACGGCTCCGGGCGTCCCGGCGGCGGCGCCGCCCGATTCGCGGCCGCTGTGGCGCGTCACCTTCGCCCCCTCCGCGGCGCTGCTCGCCCGCGGCATCAACGTCGACAGCGTCCGCGCCCGGCTGCGCGATCGCGGCGAGATCCGCACGGCGTCCCCGCGCATCATGTCGGGGGGCATCGCCTTCGAGTTCCTGCTCGCCGCCGATCTCGACGCCGACACCGTCGCCAGGTGGCAGGAGGACGGCATCGAGGCCGCCCCCGTCGTCGAGGACGCCGCCGAGCCGGCGCCCGCCGCGGAGCCGTCACCGCGGGAGGCGCAGCGCGTCGGCCCGTCGCACGTCGTCCGGGTCGACCTCACGCGCCTCGACGATCTCATGCGCATCATCGGCGACCTGGTGATCAGCCGGGCACGGCTCGATGCGGCGCTCGACCGCATCGCGGCGCGGGTGCCGCCGGTCGAGTGGCGCGTCGTGCAGGAGCACGCGCAGACGCTCGATCGCCATCTCCGCGACATGCGCGAAGGGGTGACGCGCCTCCGCCTCGTCCCGATCGGCGAAATCTTCCGCCGGATGCCGTTCGTCGTCCGCGATCTGGCGCGCGACTCCGGCCGCCGCGTGCGGCTGGAGCTGCACGGACAGGAGACGGAGATCGACAAGTTCCTGATCGAGCGGATGATGGATCCGGTGCTGCACCTCGTGCGCAACGCCGTGAGCCACGGGTTCGAGCCGCCCGGCCAGCGGCTCGCCGCCGGGAAGCCGGAGGAAGGGACCCTCACGTTGTCCGCCGCCAGCGTCGGCCACACCGTCGTGCTCGAGATCGCCGACGACGGCCGCGGCATCGATGCGGCGGCGGTGGCGGCCCGCGCGCAGGCGCTGGGGCTCGAGGTGCCGGCGGGACCGCTCGATCCGCGCACGCTCCTCGATCTGATTTGCGCTCCGGGGTTCTCGACCCGCGACGAGACCGATCGCGCCAGCGGCCGCGGCGTCGGCATGGCGGTGGTCAAGTCGACCGTCGAAGAGCTGAACGGCACGCTGTCGCTGCAGACCGCTCCGGGGGAGGGGACGCGCTTCGTCATCGAGCTGCCGCTGACGCTGTCGATTGCGGACGCGTTCATCGCCCATGTCGGCGAGCGGACGTTCGCGGTGCCGCAGGGGAACGTGCGGGAGATCGTCGAAGTGGATCCGGCGTCGATCCGCGCGGTCGAGCGGCACGAGATCGTGCCCTTCCGCGGCGGGTCGCTGCCGCTGGTGCGGCTCAGCCGGCTGTTCGGCCTCGCCGAACGGCCGCGGCGGGCGCTGCACGCGTTCGTGGTCGGCTCCGGCCAGGATGCGGTGGGCATCGCGGTGGATCGCGTGAGCGGGCAGCGCGAGATCGTGGTCCGCGGCATGTCCGACGCAATGGTGCAGGCCGACGGCGTCGCCGGGGCGACGGATCTCGGCGACGGCCGCGTGGTGCTGATCCTCAACCTGCCCGATCTGGCGCGGCACGCACGGGCGCGCGCGGCGCGGACGGCCGAACCAGGAGGGCGCTGATGGCGGCGGCCGAGACGTTCATCCTGTTTGCCCTTGCCGGGACCACCTACGCCGTGCGGAGCCGCGACGTCGCGCACGTCGAGATGATCGAAGACGTCACCGCCGTGCCGAACGCGACCGCGTTCCTCGACGGCGTGGTGTTCTCGCGCGGCGAAGTCGTGCCGGCGCTGAACCTGCGGGCGCGCTTCGGCTTCGAGCGCGCGCCCTACGATCTGTCGACCCGCCTGCTCGTCGTCCGGGCCGGCGGCCGGACGGTGGGGCTGGTGGTGGACGCGGCGCGCGAGTTCGCGTCGATCGATCCCTCGACGATCCAGCCGCCGGCGGCGGCGCTGACCGGCCTGAGCGGCCGGTATCTCGAAGGCGTCGCCAACATCGGCGATCGCCTGATTCTCGTGCTGAACCTGGAGGCGGTCCTCACGTTCAGCGATCCGGTGCTCGAAACCCATGCATGAAGAGGCACGCCATGGCAACCCGTAAGATCAACGGCCGCGCCACCCGCGTCGCGCCGCGCTTCGATTCGCGGCTGGTGATGAGCGAGGCGCAGCAGCTGACCGCCACCGCCGGCGCGATCAGCCGCATCACCGAGGATGTCGCCGAAGGGGCGGACGTCCAGCTGCGGGCGATGGATCGCGCCGCCGCGAGCGTCAATCAGATGGCCGCGTCGCTGAAGGAGACCTCCAGCCAGGCCGAATCGGTGGCGGTCTCGGCCGAGGAGCTGGTCTCCTCGATCAACGAGATGGCGGCATCGATCGAGCAGGTGACCGCGAATACGACGAGCCTGTCGTCGGCGGTGACCCAGACCTCGACCTCGATCGAGCAGAGCGCGTCGTCGATCCAGCACGTCACCGCGACCGCCCAGGAGATGGCGGCGGCGGCGCAGCAGGTGAGCGCTTCGATCGCGGCGATGGCCGGGACGGTGCGCGGCGTGGCGCGCGACACCGAGGGCCTGACGACCTCCGTCGAGCAGACGGGGAGCGCGGTGAACGAGATGGCCAGCTCGATCAAGGAAGTCTCGGCCAGCACCGACGATCTCGCCGCCGCGGCGGAGGAGACGTCGTCGTCGGTGAACGAGATGGCGGCGTCGGTCGAGGAAGTCGGCGCGATGACCGAACGGCTGGCGACGGCGGTCGAGCAGAACGCCTCCGCGATCGAGCAGATGTCGCGGTCGGTGCAGGGGGTGGCGCAGAGCGGCACGCGGATCAGCGACGTGGCCCGCGACGCCGGCGTCAGCGCCACGCAGATGGAGCGCTCGATCGCGTCGGTGGCGGCGCTGGCGCGCTCGGCCGAGGAAGTCTCGCGCCGGGTCTCGCACGACGCCGAGGAAGGGGGCGCCTCGCTGCAGCGCTCGATCCAGGGGATCGGGCGGATGCGCGAATCGATGGTGCAGTCGGCGGCGGTGATGCGCGAGATGGGCAAGCGCACCGGCGACATCACGTCGATCGTCGACACGATCAATCTGATCGCCGAACGCACCAACCTGCTGTCGCTGAATGCCTCGATCGAAGCGGCGCGGGCCGGCGACGCCGGCCGCGGCTTCGCGGTGGTGGCGGAAGAGATCCGCAACCTGGCGGATCGCTCGGCGAAGGCCACCGCCGACATCGCCGCGATCATCAAGGCGCTCCAGGAAGTCTCGCACGACGCGGTGACCGCCTCGAACGACGGGCTGCGCGTCGCCGACGAGAGCAGCGTGCTGGCCGAAGCGGGGGCCTCGGGACTGAAGAAGATCCTCAACGGCGTCTCGGAAACGGTGACGCTGGCGGCACAGATCGCCGCGGCGACGGCGGAGCAGCGGAGCACCGGGCAGTCGGTGGCGGCGGCGATCGCGGCGACGACCGATCAGGCGCGAATCATCGCCACCGCGACCGCCGAGCAGGCCACCGGTGCGGCGCAGATCGTCCAGGCGACCACGCAGATGCGGAAGATCGCGCAGGAGGTCACCAAGGCGGTCGGCGAGCAGGGACGCGCCTCGCGCGACATCCTCAAGGCGGCCAACGGCACGTCCAGGCTGGCGGTGCAGCTGCGCAAGGCGATGTCGGAGCAGGCGAAGAGCGCCGCCGAGATCGCGCAGGCCAACGAGGTGATGCGGCGCGGCGCGGCGGCGACGACCCGCGCGGTGTCGCAGCAGGCGGTCTCGACGGAGGAGATCGTCAAGGCTGCCGACGGTCTCACCCGGATGGTCGCCGGCGTCACCAAGTCGATGTCGGAGCAGAGCGCGGCGTCGGTGCAGATCGCGGCGGCGGCGGCCTCGATGCGGCAGCAGGCGGATCAGTCCGCCAAAGCGCTGAGGGAGCAGGCGCGGGCGATGAAAGACATGACCGCCGCGGCGGCGAATACCGCGAAACAGATCAAGGGCATCACCGTCGCCAACA
Organism: Vicinamibacterales bacterium; assembly: GCA_035699745.1. Lineage (NCBI taxonomy): Bacteria > Pseudomonadati > Acidobacteriota > Vicinamibacteria > Vicinamibacterales > Vicinamibacterales bacterium. The sequence goes on along the minus strand of DASSPH010000072.1, from coordinate 61,208 downwards.
AGGAGCACTCGCAGGCGGCCTCCTCGGTCCTCGAGGATCTCGGGGAATTGCGCCGCATCTCGGATCGCAACGCCGCGGGCGTCCGGCAGACGCGCGAGAGCACGGCCGATCTGGTCCGTTCGGCCCAGGCGTTGACCAGCATCGTCGATAGCCTGTCGACGAAACCGCATTGATCGCCCCGCCGGAGCAATCCGGGGGCGGCGCGCCCGTGCCGCTCGGCATCCTCACCGTGGATGCCGCGCTGGTCGTCCGCACGTGGGACGGCTGGCTGGCTGCCAGCACCGGGATTGCCGCCGCCGACGCGGTCGGCCGTCCCCTCGCGGACGTCGTCCCCGATCTGGAGGCCCGCGGATTCCTGCAGCGCTTCGCCCGGGTGCTGGCGACGGGCGAGGTGCAGGTGCTCGCGCCCGCGTTCCACCATTACCTCGTGCCGTGTCCGCCGCGGCAGCCGTCGAGATTCTTCGATCGGATGCAGCAGCGCGTGACGCTCGGGCCGCTCCGCGAGGGCACCGGGATCGTCGGGGTGATGGCGACGGTCGAGGATGTCACCGCGCGGATCGACCGCGAGCGCGAGCTCACCGAAGGGCTGCGCGCCGACGACTGGACGGTGCGGCGGACGGCGATCAGCGAACTGTCGCGCGAGGCGGATCCGGACCTGTTCCATGCGCTGGTCGAGGCGCTGCGGGTGGAGCATCGTGACTTCAACGTGCTGAGCAGCGCGCTGCAGCTGCTCGCGGCGTCGGAGCTGGATCTCACCGGACCGCTCGTCACGCTGATGGCCGATCCGGATCCGGGGCTGCGGATGCAGGCGGCGCTCGCGCTCGGCGAGCGCCAGACCGCGGGCGCGGTCGAGGCGCTGATGGCCGCGCTGCAGGATCCCGACATCAACGTCCGCTTCCATGCGATCGAGGCGCTCGGCCGCATGCGCGCCGGCGACGCCGTCGACGCGCTCGCCGACCTCGCCGAATCCGACGACTTCTTCCTGGTGTTCCCGGCGGTCGATGCGCTCGCGCGGATTCACGACGCGCGGGTGGTGCCGCGGCTGATTCCGCTGCTGCGCCGGCCCGACATCACGCAGCCGGTGGCGGACGCGCTCGGCGAGCTCGGCGGCGCGGAAGCGGTGGCGCCGCTCGCGGCGGTGGTGAACGAGACCGGGCATGCGGCACCGGTCGCGCGGGCGCTGGCCCGCATCTACGAGCGCTACGAGGAGCACTACGCGGGGGGCGCGCTGATCGTCTCGGAACTGCAGGCGGCGATCGCCCCGTCCGGCGCGCAGCGCCTGCTCGACGCGGTGGATGCCGCGAGCGCGGACGACCTGCCGGGACTGGTCACGGTGCTCGGCTGGCTCCGCGGCCCGGCGGTCGAGCGCGCGCTGGCGCGTCTGCTCGGCCAGCCGACGGTGCGTTCGGCGGTGATCGAAGCGATCGCGCGCCGCGAGGCGAGCGCGGGGATCGTCGACACGCTCGTCGAGCAGCTGCGCGCCGACGACGCGGACGTGCGGCTGGCGGCGATCGCCGCGCTCGGCCGGATCGGCGATCGGCGGGCGGCGCCGGCGCTCGCCGCCACGCTCGATCGTCCGCGTCGGGAGATCGTCGCCGCCGCGTCGGCGCTGGCGCGCATCGGCGATCCCTCGTCGTTCGAGGCGCTGCTGCCGCTCCTCTCGCACCAGGACGCCGCGGTGCGGCAGGCCGCGATCGGCGCGCTCAACTCGCTCGGCCATCCGGCAATGGCATCCCGGGTCGCGGCGCTGTTGTCCTCTCCCGACCCGCGCACGAGGGAATCGGCGGTCCGCATTGCCGGCTACTTCGGCTATCCGGACTGCGTCGACACGCTGATCGAGCGCTGCGCGGACGCGGACGACGCCGTGCGCCGCGCGGCCGTGGAGCATCTGCCGTACCTGGACGACCCGCGCGTGGCCGCGCAGCTCGCCCGCGCGCTCGACGATCCCGCGGCGCGGGTGCGCGCCGCCGCGGCGCAGGCGCTGGCGCACCTGGCGTCCGCCGCCGCGCGCGAGCCGTTGCGCCGCGCGCTGCAGGACGGCGATCCCTGGGTCCGCTACTACGCCGTGCGATCGCTCGGCGAGATTCGCGACGGGTCGGCGCTCGAGCGGCTGTCCGCCCTCGCCGCCGCCGATCCGGCGATGCACGTGCGGATTGCGGCGCTGGAATCGTTCGGCGCGATCGGCGAGCCGGCGGCGCTCGACGTGCTGCTGCAGTATGCCGGCGATGCGGAAACCGACCTCGCGGCCGCCGCGCTCCGCGCGCTCGGCCGCTTCGATGCCGATCGCGCCAGAGCCGCCTTGAAGAACGCCCTCCGGGCGCCGGACGCGATGCGCCGAACGGCGGCGGTCGCCGGGCTGCGCGCCAGCGCAGCGCCGGACGCCGTCGATGCGCTGGCCTGGACCGCCGGCGCCGACACCGACGCCGCGGTCGCCGCGGCGGCGATCGAGGCGCTCGGGGCCATCGCCGGCCGCAGCGGCGATCCGTTTGCCCGCGCCGCCGCCGCGCTGCTCGCGCTGACGGCGGATCCGGCGCGCCGCGATGCCAGCGTGGCGGCGCTGGCGCGGCTGCCCGAATCGCGCATCGCGACCATTGCCGACGGCCTGTCTCACCTGCAGCCGGACGTGCGCCTCGCGACGATCGACGTCCTGGCGCGGCTGCGCCATCCCGACGCCTCGGCCGCGCTCCGCACGGCGCTCGAGGATGCCGACGCCGCGGTGCGTGAAGCGGCGGTGACCGCGCTCGATCGCCTGGGCGCGCGCGGCACGCTGCGGCTCTTCGCGCGAATGGCGCGCGAGGACTCGTCCCGCGCGGTGCGGCGCGCCGCCGCCGCGGCGCTGGGCCGCGCCACCGATGCGCCGCTCGTCGGCGACGGCCATGAGGATCGGTAACCGCCGCGATGGCCCCGCACGCCGACGGTCTGGGTCTCTCGACCAGCGCGCTGCCGCTGCTGCGCGATCTGATTCACGAGCGCGCCGGCCTCTTCTACGACGACGCGCGCCTGGAGATGCTCGCCGACCGCGTGTCCCCCCTGGTCGTCGAACGCGGCTTCGACTCGTTCATCGACTACTACTACCTGCTCAAGTACGACGATGCCGCGGCGGGCGAATGGGGCCGCCTCATGGACGCGCTGTCGGTGCCGGAGACCTACTTCTGGCGCGAGATCGATCAGGTGCAGGCAGTCGTCACCCACGTCGTCCCGGCGCTGCTCGCCGCGGCGCCGTCGCAGCCGATCCGCATCTGCAGCCTTCCCTGCGCGACCGGCGAGGAACCGCTCACCATCGCGATGGCGCTCGAGGAGGCTGGGCTCTTTTCCCGCGCCCGGATCGAGATTCACGCGGCCGACGCCAGCGCGGCGGCGATCGCAAAGGCGCGCGGCGGACGATTCCGTCAGCGGGCGTTCCGCAGCCTTCCCCCGGCGCTGCAGGCGCGCTACTTCACGCGCGACGGCGACCAGTGGATCGTCCAGCCGTCGCTCCAGCGGCGCATCACGTCGTGGAGCGTCGTCAATCTGCTGTCGGAAGCGGAGACCGCCGCTGTCGTCCGCGCCCCGATCGTCTTCTGCCGCAACCTGTTCATCTATTTTTCACCGGCCGCGATCGTGCAGGCGGTCGCGCAGTTCGAGCGCGCCATGCCCACGCCGGGCTACTTGTGTCTCGGCGCCTCCGAGTCGCTGATGCGGCTGCAGACCAGGTTCGAACTGCAGGAGATCGGCGGTGCGTTCGTGTATGTCAAGCGCTGAGCGAAGGGTAAGAGGAGCCGATGCCTGAGATAGTGCGCGTGCTCGTGGTGGATGATTCCGCCTACGTGCGCAAGGTCGTCACCGAGATGCTCGGGCGCAGCCCGTTCATCGAAGTCGTCGCGGCGGCGCGCGACGGACGGGAGGCCCTCGATCTCACCGCCGAGCTCAATCCCGACGTCGTCACCTGCGATCTGAACATGCCGCAGATGGACGGCGTGACCTACGTGCGCGAGCAGATGGCGCGCCGCCCGCTGCCGATCGTGATCATCAGCATCGCGGACGGCGCGGGGGAGCAGGTGCTCGCGGCGCTGGACGCCGGGGCCGTCGACTTCGTCCAGAAGCCGACCGCGCTCGCCACCGAGCGGCTGATGGACATGGCCGAGGAACTGGTCGAGAAGGTGAAAGCCGCGGCCCACGCGCCGCGGCGCGCCGTCGCGCGCGGCACGCCGCTGCCGGCGATCGTGGCCTCGCCGGCGCGAGGCCGCGGCACCTACGACGTGGTGGTGATTGGCGTCTCCACCGGCGGTCCGCAGGCGCTGAAGGCCGTGATCCCGGCGCTGCCCGAAGACTTCCCCGTGCCGGTCGCGATGGTGCTGCACATGCCGCTGGGCTACACCGAGATGTATGCGCGCAAGCTGGACGAGATGTCGCGGCTGCGCGTGGTGGAGGCCTCGGCCGGCCAGCTCGTCGAGCCCGGCACCGTGTTCCTCGCTCCGGCGGGACGCCATCTCAGCCTGCGCCGCGACGGCGCGAGCGTGCGGACCCACCTCGACATCCGTCCCCTCGACACGCCGCATCGCCCCTCCGTGGACGCCCTGTTTCAGTCGGCCGCGGAGGTCTACGGGGAGCGCGCGCTCGGCGTGGTGATGACCGGCATGGGGGCCGACGGCCGCGAGGGGGCGGCATGGATCAAGGCCCGCGGCGGCGGTATCCTTACGGAAGCCGAAGAAAGCTGCGTCGTCTATGGCATGCCCCGTTCCGTGGTCGAGGCGGGGCTCAGCGACGCCGCCGTGCCCTTGGAACGGATCGCGCAGGCGATCATGGAGCGCGTATGAGTCCGAAGGTGCTGTTGGTGGACGATTCGGGCCTCGCCCGCCGCAGCACTCGCCGCGTGCTCGAGCAGGCAGGCTACGACGTCGTCGAGGCGGAAGACGGCCTCTCGGCGCTCGAGCGCTTCGCCGTCGACAAGCCGGACGTCGTCCTGCTCGACCTGGTCATGAAAGGCATGTACGGGCTCGACGTGCTGGAAAAGCTGCGCGAAATGGATCCGATGGCGCGGGTCATCGTCGTGACGGCCGACGTGCAGACGTCGTCGCGCGACATGGTGCAGGCGGCGGGCGCCGCCGGCTTCATCAACAAACCGGCTCCTCCGGGCGAGGTGGTCGCAACGATCGAGCAGGTCCTGAAGGGCACGACGCCGTGGAACTGACTCAGACGCAGCAGGACGCGCTGATCGAGCTGCTGAACATCGGCTTCGGCCGCGCCGCGTCGTCGTTGTCGCAGCTCACCGGCCACCGGGTGCTCCTCGAGGTGCCGCAGGTGTCGGTGCACCCCATCGACGAGCTGAACAAGGCGCTGCAGGCGGTGCTCACGGACGAAGTCGCCAGCGTGCACCAGATCTTTTCCGGCCCGGTGGGCGGCGACGCGCTGCTGATCCTCGACTACCACGCAGCCGGCATGCTGAAGGAGCTGCTCACCAGCGAGCCGCCGCTGCCGCTGCCGCTCGACGCGTCGGCGCGCGAAGTGCTCACCGAGGTCGGCAACATCCTGCTCAACGCCTGCCTCGGCACCTTCGGCAACATCCTGAAGGTGCAGGTCTCGTTCTCGGTGCCGCGTCTCAATCTCGACACGCTCCACGAGGTCATGCGCTCGCTGCTGGTCAATCGCGAAGGGCTGCGCTACGCCCTCGTCGTCCACGCCGGCTTCAAGCTCCGCGACGCGGAAGTGAAAGGCTATCTGGTGATCGTCCTCAGCGTCGCATCGCTGGACCGTCTGATCCGCGCCGTCGAGGAATGGGAGCACCGCGAGGGGCGCGCGTGAACCAGCCGCTCGCGGTCGGCCGGCCGGATCTGCTGACCACCGCGATGCTGCGCTGGTTCGACGACCTCACCGTGCAGGGCATCCTCACGACGGACGCCGCCCTGGTGATCCGGAGCTGGAACCGCCACCTGGAAGAACACAGCGGCATCGCTGCGGCCGACGCCGTCGGCCGCCGGCTGGTCGAGGTGGTGCCCGACATCGAGGCGCGCGGCCTGGACGTTCACTTCCGCGCCGCGCTCGCCGGCGAGCCCCGCGTGCTCTCCCACCGCTTCCACCGCTACCTGATTCCGGCGGCTGCCGGACAGATGGAGAGCGCGCAGACCGTGCGCATCGCCCCGCTCGAAGTGGATGGCGCGATCGTCGGCACCATCGCCATCGTCGAGGACGTGAGCGACCGGGTGATCACCGAACGCGAGATGCGGCGTCAGATCGAGGCGGCCGAGACGGCGCGCAGCGTCGCCGAGGAGGCGGTGCGCGTCAAGGACGAGTTCCTGGCGACCCTGTCGCACGAGATCCGCACGCCGCTCAACGCCGTCCTCGGGTGGACGAAGATTCTGCTCGGGCGCCAGGTCGACCCGGCGATGCTGACCCGCGCGCTGCAGGTGATCGATCGCAACGCCGTGGCGCAGACGCGCTTGATCGACGACATGCTCGACATGGCGCGCATCATGAGCGGCAAGCTCCGCCTCGAGATGCAGCCGGTGGATCTGGCGAACATCGCGATCAGCGCCATCGACGTCGTGTCGCCGGCCGCGACCGCCAAGGGGATCTCGCTGCTCACCAAGATCGACACCGCCGAGCCGTGGATGATGGGCGATCCGGATCGCATGCAGCAGATCGTCTGGAACCTGCTCTCCAACGCGGTGAAGTTCACCGAGACGGGCGGCCGCGTCACGCTGGGCATCGCTCGCGACGGCGACCTCCTCCGGCTGTGGGTCGAGGACACCGGCCGCGGCGTCTCTCCGGACTTCCTGCCGCAGATGTTCGAGCGCTTCCGCCAGGCCGACTCCTCGTCGAGCCGCCGGCACGGCGGCCTGGGGCTGGGGCTGTCGCTGGTGCGGCAGCTCGTCGAGCTGCATGGCGGGCAGGTCAGCGCGGCGAGTGTGGAGGGGCAGGGCAGCACGTTCACCGTCACCTTCCCGGCGCGCACCGAGCTGACGGCCGACGACGCGAGCGAGGCCGGGGAAGCGGATCCGGCAGCGCTGTCCGGCCGGCGCGCCCTCCTCGTCGAGGGAGCGGCGGATGGACGCGGCCTCGTCACCGCGGCACTGCAGGAATTCGGCGTGATGATCACGCTGGCAGCCTCCTCGCGCGACGCGCTCTCCGCGCTCGACGCGGCGGCCGCCGTCCGCCAGCTGCCGGACGTGATCATCTGCGACATCGGCCTGCCCGACGAGGACGGCTACCGGCTGATGGAGCAGTTGTCGGTGCGGCCGAAGTCGCGCGGCGGCGCGATTCCGGTGATCGCCCTCACCAGCCACGGCCGTCCGCAGGACAAACGCCGCGCGCTCGCCGCCGGCTTCCGTCTGCACCTCACCAAGCCGGTCGCCCCGGGCGCGCTGGCCACCGCGGTCAGCAGCGTCCTCGCCCGCTAGGCTCTCCGCTCACCAGATATCGCCGACGGTGAACCCCTCCGGGAACGGATCCTGCGGATCGACCACGTACTGAGCGAAGCCGGTGATCCAGGCAGTCCCGGCCAGTTCGGGGACGACGGCGCGATGCGGCCCGACGGTCGTTTCCTCCAGCAGCGTGCCCGTGAACACCGTGCCGAGGATGCCCTCGTGGCGGAACGGCTGGCCGAGGGCGAGCGCGCCGCGCGCGTGCAGCGCCGCCATCCTGGCGCACGTCCCGGTGCCGCACGGCGAGCGATCGATCGCGCCGGTCCACGTCGACGGACGATCCCAATCGAGCTTGCCGGTGGAGACGACGACGGCGTTGCGGCGGTGATTCTCCGGCACCACCGGGGGGCCCGAGAGCTGGGCGATGGTGACGTCGCGGATCTCCGGATTCTCGGGATGGACGACGGGCAGCTGCTCCTGTGCCGCGGCCTTGATCAGCTCGCCGATGCGGGTGATGTCGCGCCCCTCGTCGGGCGTGAGCCGGAGCCCGAACGGCGCCGCGTCGGCGATGACGTAGAACATGCCGCCCCAGGCGACATCGACGGTGACGCGGCCGAGCGTCTTCACCTCGATGACGGCGTCGAGGTGAACCGCGAACGCGGGAACGTTGCGGAAGGCGACGCGGGTGACCTTGCCGCCGCGGCACTCGGCGCGGACGCCGATCAACCCGGCGGGAGTCTCGAGGGTCAGGGTGGTGACCGGTTCCCGCATCGGAATCATCCCGGTCTCGAGGAGCGCGGTGGTCACGCAGATCGTATTCGTGCCCGACATCGGCGGGTACTCGACCTGCTCCATGATGACGAACCCGGCGTCGGCCTCCGGCCGCGTCGGCGGCAGCACGAGGTTGCAGTTCGCCGCCGGGTAGCCGCGCGGCTCGCGCAGCATCCGCTTGCGCAGCCCGTCCTCGTGGCGCGCCAGGTGCTGCATCTTGTCGAACATCGTGCGCCCCGGCACGTCGCGCACGCCGCCGACGATCACCCGCCCGGGCTCGCCGCACGCGTGCAGATCCACCGCCGCAATCATCGATGAGAGTCGCATCGCCGGCGATCGTATTACGATGACGTCTTCGATGACACCGGAACTGCGGCTGATCGCCGCGCCCGTGCGCACCTACGCGATGCTCGCGCGCCAGCCGTCGCCGCTCCGTCCGGCGGCCTGGCTGCGACGGCCGCTCCTCGCCTGTCTGGCGATCGGCCTGTCGATGGCAATCGCGGGGACCGGGCACGTCACGCCGGCGCTCGTCCTTCGCACGACGGCGGCGTGGTCGTTCGTGATCGTGCTGCAGATCGCCATCGCGTTCGTGGTCGTGGCCGCGCCGGCGCGGCGAACCGTCGGCATCCCGCGCGCCCTGGATCTGTTTTTCGCGAGTCACGCACCCTGGTCGCTGTGGATGCTCGGCGCCGCCGCGATGCCGGCGCCGGCCGGACGGCCGCTGCTCCCGCTCCTGCCGCTGGCGTTGATCCCGCTCGCCATCACGGTGCGGGCGATCAGGGCCTTCTTCCGCGAAGTGCTGCGCCTGGATGGCCGCGGCGCGGTGTGGCGCACCGCGGTCCATCAGGCGATCACCTGGACGACCCTCGGCGTGCTGTACGGCGCCAGCGTCGCGCTCCAGCCGCGCATCGTGGGCGCGCTGGCGCAGTGGTTCGCCGCGCCGTGACGGCGCGCGTGATCGCATGGGTCGGGCTCATCGGCTGCATCGCGCTGGGCGCGGCCGGCGGCGCCGCGGTGGAGCGTCCGCCGCTCACGGCCGGCGGCTACACCGTGCTCGCCGCCGACTTCCACGTTCACAGCTTCCCCGGTGACGGCGGCCTGCTGCCGTGGGATCTGGCCGGCGAAGCGCGCCGCCGGGACCTCGACGCGATCGCGTTGACGAATCACAACAGCCTGTTCTCGTGGCGCGTCGCGCAGCGTTTCGGTTCGTCGTTCGACGGCACGATCGTGCTCCCCGGGATCGAGCTGACGTCGTCGGGGTACCACATCGCGGCGATTGGGGTTCGCGAGGTCGTGCCGTGGCGCCAGTCGCCGGTGCAGGCCGCCGCCGCGATTCACGCGCAAGGCGGCCTCGCGATCGCGGCGCATCCCCTGGGTCCGGTGCCCTCCGCCTGGGACGCTGCCGCCCTCGCCGCCGTCGACGGGTTCGAGGCCGCGTCCTCCAGGGACACCGTCGCGCAGACGGCGCCGTTCATCAGGCAGGCCGTCGCGCGGCGTCCGGCACTCGCGCCGTTCGGCGGCAGCGATTTCCATTACTACACGCCGCTCGGGGTGAACCGGACGTTTCTCTTCGTGACCGGCCGTTCGCGCGACGGCATGTTCGAGGCCATCCGAAGCGGACGTACCGTGGCCTGCGACAGCCGCGGCGAGGTGTTCGGACCGCCGGCGCTGCTTGCTCCCGTGGCGGCCGAGTGCCGCCGCGTGGCGACGGCCCGCCCCTCGGGATGGCACTGGGTCGACGGCGTGTCGACCGGCGGCGCCTGGATCAGTCTCGTGGCGCTCATCGTCCTCGGCCCGCGCGACCGCTCAGTTGCCCTGTGACCGCGCCTCCGACATCAGCGCGGTGACTTTCCTGACGTAGTTCTGCGTTTCCCTGAACGGCGGGATGCGGCCATACTTCGCGACGTTGCCGGGCCCGGCGTTGTAGCTCGCCAGCGCGAGGCGCTCGTCGCCGCGGTGCGCGTCGAGCAGTTGCCGCAGGTAGCGCGCTCCGGCCATGATGTTCTCCCGCGGGTCGAGCGGATCGCTGACGCCGAGTTCCGCCGCCACCGGCGGCATCAACTGCATCAGGCCGAGCGCTCCCACGGGGGAGACCGCCAGCGCGTTGAAGCCCGATTCCGCCTGCATGACCGCGCGGATCATGTGCGGGTCGAGGCGGTACAACCGCGCCGCCTCGAGAACGATGTCGTCGTAGGCGGATCGGGGGTCGATCGGGGCCACGATGCGATCGATCGTGTACGAGACGCTCGGCTGTTTCTGACGGATGTCGCTTACGGTCGAGGTGACGACCCTTGCGGCGCTGGGCATGGACAGCGTCGCGGCCGTGAGCAGCAGCGTGCGCATGCCGGCGCGCCGGCGATCGCCGCGCCGCCGCTCCTTCGATCGGCGCCAGCGCCGTGAATCGTGCCGGCGCTCGTCACTGGTTCCGCGGAGACCCAGGCCCCTCACAACCGGACCTGGCTGCAAGGACGGGTTCCTCAGCCGCTGAAACGCGGCCGTAGCGCAGGAATAGAGCGGGCAGCAGGAAGAGGTTCAGCACGGTGGATGTGAACAGTCCGCCGAGAATGACCACCGCCATTGGATGCTCGACTTCCTGGCCGGAGCGGCTGCCGCCGGCCACGATCGGAACGAGCGCGAGCCCGGTCGCGAGCGCCGTCATCAGGATCGGCGCCAGCCGCTCTTCCGCGCCGCGCAGCACCAGCTGCCGCCCGAACGGGACCCCTTCCTCCTCCTGCAGGTGCCGATAGTGGCTGACCAGCATGATGCCGTTGCGCGCCGCGATACCGAGCACGGTGACGAATCCGACCAGCGATCCCAGCGAGAGCACGCCGCCTGACAGAAACGCCGCCGCGACGCCGCCGATCAGCGCGAACGGCAGCGTCAGCGCCACGAGCGCGACGAGGCGTCCCGATCCGAAATCCGCGTGGAGCACCAGCAGGATGCCGAGCAGCGACAGAAGACCCAGCATCAGCAGGCGCCGCTGCGAGGCTTCACGCGCGGCGAATTCCCCGAGGACCTCCGCGTGATACCCGGCTTTGAACGGGACGTGCGCCAGCGCCGCCTGGATGTCGCGGGCCACCGCGCCGAGGTCGCGTCCCTTCACGTTCGTCGTCACGTCGATGCGCCGCGACCCGCCTTCGCGCGTGATCTCGTTGGGCGTCGGCGTGAGCGACACCTCGGCGACCGCGTCCAGGGGCACGTAGCCGCCGGCGACGGTTTCGACCGGCAGCCGCTTGATGGCAAAGAGGTCCGAGCGGACCGCCGGCACGCCGCGCACGACGACGTCGAAGATCATCTGCTGGTCGTAGATCTCGCCGACCTTCGTTCCCTGGAGCACGGTTGCGACGGTCTCCCGCACCCGCTGCGGCGTGACGCCGGCAATCCGGGCGCGATCGGGCTGCAGCCGCACGAGCACCTGCGGCACCAGCGTCAACTGCTGCTGCGTCAGATCGGCGACGCCGTCGATGCCGGACAACGCCTGCCGCACCTCGCCCGCCCGGACACCCAGTTCGCCGAGATCGGGACCGAAGATGCGCACGACGATGGTCGCGCTCGACCCGGTCAGGACTTCCTTGATGCGCTCGCGCAGATACGTCAGCAGATCCCGGGTCAGCCCGGGATAGCCGTCGACGACCGCCTGGATCTTCGCCACCGTCGCCTCGTAATCGACGCTGCGATCGAGGCTGATCCACAGTTCCGTGAAGTTGATGCCGACGACTTCGTCCGCGACTTCGGCGCGGCCGATGTGCGAACCGAAATTGCGCACGCCCGGGATCGCGCGCAGCTCCTGGCTCGCGCGCACCGTGATCCGGCGCATCGCGTCGAGCGACGTTGCCGGTTTCTCGACCCAGTGCATCAGGAAGTCATATTCCTTGAAGTGCGGCAGGAACTCTTCGCCGAGCCACGGGAACGCCGCCGCGCTCGCCAGCAGCGCGGCCGCGATGATGGCGATCGCCCGCCGCGGCGCGTCGATGAGCGACGGCAGGATTCGCCGGTAGCGCGCCTTCAGCCAGGTCACCGCCGGCGCCTCGCGCGCGTGCAGGTGTTTCGGCAGCAGCATCAGCGCCATCGCCGGAGTGACCGTCAGGGCCACCGCCAGGGAGGCCAGGATCGCGAGCACGTACGACAGCGCAAGCGGCCGGAAGAACGACCCGGCGAGCCCTTCGAGCAGGAACACGGGAATGAACACCAGCACCACGATCATGCTGCCGTAGACCACGGCGCTGCGGACTTCGATCGAGGCGTCCAGCACGACGCGCGACGCCGGCTGCGGGTTCGGCAGCGCGGCGTTCAGCCGGAGGCGCCGGACGATGTTCTCCACATCGATGATCGCGTCGTCCACGACTTCACCCAGCGCGATGATCAGGCCGGCGATGACCATCGTATCGAGCGTGCCGCCCCGGTAGCGGAGGAGCAGTGCCGCGGTGATCAGCGACAACGGAATGGCGACGATGCTGATGAGCGCCGTGCGCCAGTCGTAGAGGAACACGGCGAGGACGACGACCACCAGAAGGCAGCCGAGGAGCAGCGCCTGATTGAGATGGCGCAGCGACAGCTCGATGAATGTCGCCGGGCGGAAGATCGTCGGATCGACTTCGACGTCCGGCAGGGCCGGCGTGAGCGCCGCCAGCGCCGCTTCGACGTCGCGCGACACTTGCAGCGTATTGCCGTCGGGGTGCTTCTCGACAATCAGCAGCAGACCGGGCACGTCGTTGACGATCGCGTCGCCGATCGGCGGGGGGAAGCCCTCGACGACGTCAGCGACGTCGCCGACGCGCAGCCCGCCGGGGCCCGCCGTCGCGCTGCCGGGCCTGGCGACGAGAATCTGCCGCAGGTCGGCGACGCTCGATACCGCGGGCGCGTGCGCGACCGCCAGCCGCTGCTGTGCGGTCTCGAGGAAGCCGCCGGAGGCGGTGGACGTGCCTTCGCGCGCGGCAGTGACAATCTCGGCCAGCGAAACGTTGCTTGCCCGCAGGCGCGCCGGATCGACGAGCACCTGCAGCTGTCGATCGCGCTGACCCCAGATCGCCACGTTGGCCACCCCGGGGATGGACATCAGCCGCGGCCTCACCGTCCACTTGGCGAGCGTCGTCAGTTCGACCTGCGACAGCTTCTTCGAGGTGAGGCCGATCTTCATCACCCGGCTGAGCGAGGACAGCGGCGAGAGGATCACCGGCGGATGGGCCGCCGCGGGCAGCGCGGCGGCGATGCGCAGCAAGCGCTCCTGCACCAGCTGCCGGGCCTCCAGCAGCTTGGTGCCCTCCGTGAAGATCAGCACCACGGAGGAGAGCCCGAGCACCGACTTCGACCGCAGCGTCCTGAGATCGGCCACGCCGTTCATGGCGGTCTCGATCGGCGCGCTGACGAGGCTCTCGACTTCCGCGGAGGAGAGCCCGGGGGCTTCGGTCTGGATCTCGACCAGCGGCGGCGCGAACTCGGGGAAGACGTCGAGCGGTGTGTCGCGGGCCGCCTGCGCCCCGGCGACGATGAGCACCACGGCGAGCGCGACGATGACGAGACGGAGACGCAGAGCGGTGTGGACGATCCAGCGCATCGATCGATTCGGCTACTTGCCGACCCCGAATTCGACGCCGAAGAGTTCCGCGGCGCCGTCGGTGACCACGCGGGCGCCGATCGGCGGGCCGGCGCCGAGCAGCGCCAGGCCGCCGCTGATGTCGCTGACGACGACGCGCACCCGTGCGTAGACGTGAGGCTCGCGCGCGACATACACCCAGGTGCCTCCGTACGCGTCGTGCAGCAGCGCGGCCGCCGGCACGACGAGGCCCGTCGTCGTGTCGAGGCGCGTGAGACGCACCGCGACGCGCTCGCCGGGGCGGAAGCGGCGGCCGGGTGGCGTGTTGGTCATCGAGAAATACAGATCGACTTCGGCGGTCCTCGGGTTTGCCGACGGCGGCGCCGGCATCGGGCGGGCCGCGAAGCCTTCCGCATCGGGCGGCTCGCCGAGCGGCAGCACCCGGGCCGGCGCGTTCGGGTCGATGGCGCGGATCTCGCCGGCATAGACCGGCACGCGGACCCAGACCGAGTCCATGGCGACGAGATCGACGAGCGGCGCCGACGCGGCAACGGTCTGCCCCTCGCGGACGTGGACCGCCTGGATCACGCCGCGCTGCGGAGCTTCCAGACGGATGCCGGCGTCCGTCGTTCCGCTCCGCGTCGTCAGCGTGCGCCGATCGACCGCGGCTTTCAGTTCCGCTTCGGCGACCGAGAGCGCCTCTTGCGCTTCTTCGAGCTGCCGGCGGCTCGCCGCCCCGTCCTCGAGCAGCTGCTCGGTCCGCTGCACCCGTTTCGCCGCCGTGTCCCGCCGCGCCGTGGCGGTGTCGACCGCCTGTTGACTGATTACCGGCGCGTCACGTTCGCTCGCCGAGAGCGGCATGAGGCGGAAGAGGAGCTGCCCTTTCGTCACGGCCGCGCCGGCGATCGGCATCCCGGCCGGCGCGTGCAGCAGCCCGGCGGAGGGAGCGGTGATGACGACGGCGTTGCCGGACGGCGCCTCGATCTCGCCGCCGAGGCTGCGCGTGCCGGCGACGGCCTTGCGTTCGACCGCCACGGTCACGATGCCGAGCCGCTTCTCCGCGTCGGGTGCGAGCTTGACCGACGTCAGCTCCGCTTCCTTCGCCGGCGCCGTGACGGTCGCCGGTTTCGCCGCGGCCGGCGCCGCCGGAGGGGGCCCGCCGCTGCAGCCGCCGGCGAGCGCCGCCAGCGCAGTCACGGCGGCGGCGCGCCGCAATCGGCTCGGGACACTACCGTTCATTTTGTCCTCGCGCGGCGCAGGGCCGCCCCACCGCTCGTTCGACGCGGGCCGTGGCCCGTGCCAGATCGGCGTCGATGTCCCTTGCGCGCAGCCGCGCGTCGGTGAGCCGGCGCGCCGTCTCGAGCACGAACAGGCTGGAGACGTCTCCGGCTTCGAACGCGCGGCGCGCGAGGCGCACCTGATCCTCGAGCGGCGCGACCACCGCCTGCTGCCACGCCGTCCGCGCCGAGCGCGCGTGCGCGGCGAGAGTCAGCGCTTCCACGAGCTCGGTCGTGACCCGCTGCCGCACCGCCACGTAGGCGAGACTGGCGCGTTCCATCTCCGCCGCGGCGCGCGCCCGGTTCCCCTGGTTGCGGTCGAACACCGGCAGCGCGACATCAAGTCCGGGTCCGGCCTCGAATCCTTCGCGGCCGGCGCCGTTGGCGTCGAGGACGGCGGTGAGCGTGGCCACGCGCGCCTTTTCCCAGCCGAGACGCGCGCCCGCTGCTTCGATGGCGATCTCGGCGGCGCGGACCTCGGGTCGCGACGCCAGCGCGTCGCGGGTGAGTCGTTCGAGCAGGCCCGGACGGTCGCCGCAGCGGTCGTCCGCCGGCAGGGTGCCGGCACGGCTCTGCGGCACGGTCAGCGCCGCCCCCGCCGGATCCATCGCCAGACCGAGGCGCGCGCGCAGCGCGTTGGCGCGCACCGCGACATCGTACGTGGCGCGCTCGGCCTCCTGCCGGGCGCGCGCGGCGTCGACCCGCGCGGTCTGTGCCTCCAGCTCGCTGATGTCGCCCGCCCGAAGCCGGCTGTCGGCGATGGCGCGAATCGCCTCGAACTCGGTGGCGGCGGTCGCCGCGAGATCGGCGCGCGCCTGCGCCAGCGCGAGGTCCGCGTGGGCGATCTCGACGTCCGCCACGAGATTGAGCCCGTACTGCTCGAGGCCCTTGGCAGCCCGTTCGAATGCCAGCCGGGCGGCCGCCACCCGCCGCGGCCGCTCCCACAACACCTCGATCGGCAGACGAAGCGTCCCCTCGAACTGCTTCGGGCCCACCGGAAAGAGGAGCGACAGCACCGGGTTTCTGAGCAGGCCCGCCTCGAGCAAATCCGCGCGCGCGAAGCCGAGGTCGGCCAGCTGAAGGCGGAAGTCCGCGTTGTTCCAGAGCGCGATCGCGACCGCCTCGTCGGGAGACAGGCCGTCGGCCAGTGATACGCCGGCGGGGATCGAGACAGCCGTGTCGCCCGCCGATCGACTGGCGACGGAAAGCTGCGCAGGCAGCTGCGCGGCGGGCGGCGATGCCGTTGCGCATCCGGCCAATGCGGCCATCACGAGGACCACGGGCGCACGCATCGCGCGTAACTTGTACACACACACTCCCTGGCCCGCAACCGACCCCGGCATGACAATTCGGTGACACACTCGCCGGACGCAGTTCGTGTACGTTCGAGGGACGGGTGCAGGGGCAGGCGGCGTATGGTTTCCCGGATGCCGCGCTCCGGTTTGTTGAATCCGGCGACAGTCTCGGCGCCGCGACTCGTACCGCCGGGCCATGGCCGAGTTTGAGCGATCCCGGACGCGCCAGCCCCTGTCACGCTGCGCGGTCGTTTCGTCACAAAACGCGGCGCAGACGGGACGCGGCGGACCGTCCCCCGCGTTCGCGGCACTTCGCTTGCTCATCGAAGGGCACGGCGGGCCTGCAGGCGGCGTCCGCACATTGGAGGCGAATCAGATGAAGAAGGCCATGTTGGTGCTGGCCCTGGTCCTCGCGGTGGTCGGACCGGCTCGCGCGCAGGTGTTCACGGGGCGCATCGACGTCACGATCACGGACAGCAGCGGCGCCGTCCTGCCGGGCGTCGCCGTCGACGTGACCGGGCCGCAGACCCAGTCCGCCGTCACCGATGCGCAAGGGCAGGCGCACCTGCTCAACCTCATCTCCGGCACCTACCAGCTGCGGGCAAAGCTTCAGGGATTCGCCGACTATCTGAATCGCGCGCTGCCGGTCAGCGCCGGGAGCGCGATCCCGCTCAGGATCACGCTGCTCGTGCAGGGGGTGCAGGAACAGGTGCAGGTCTCCGTCGACGTGCCGATCATCGAGCCGACGCGACAGGCGATCTCGACCAGCGTCAGCAGCCAGGAGCTGCAGAACATTCCGTCCGCGCGCGATCCCTGGGTGGTGCTGCAGACGATTCCGGGCGTCATCGTCGATCGCGTGAACGTCGGCGGATCCGAGTCGGGGCAGCAGTCGAATTACATCGCGAAGGGGGCGACGGCGGGGGACAACACCTGGTACATGGACGGGATCCCGATCACGGACATGACCGCTCTGGGCTCCTCCCCGAGCTATTACGACTTCGACATGTTCCAGGAGATGCAGGTCACGACGGGGGGCAGCGACGCGCGCCAGGCGACGCCCGGCGTGCAGATGAACGTCGTGCTCAAGTCCGGGTCGAACACGGTACACGGGTCGGCGCGAACCTATTACGAGAACAAGGACCTGCAGGGCAACAACCTGCCGCAGGAGCTCGTCGAGGCGCTCGGCGGGGTCAGCGGGAAGGGGAACCGCATGACCAAGTATGCCGACTACGGCGGCGAGGCCGGCGGGCCGCTCGTCCGCGATCGCTGGTGGGCGTGGGGCTCGTACGGGCGCACCGACGTCGACATCCAGACGCTGGACGGCTTCCCCGACAAGACGACGCTCGAGGACGTCGGCGCCAAGACGCAGTACGCCTTCAGCGGCGCGTGGCGCGGCAACTTCACGTTCTTCTCGGGCAACAAGAAGAAGGACGGCCGCGGCGCCGGTCCGTTCAACCCGCCGGAGACGACCTTCATCCAGGACGGTCCGTCGAAGATGTACAAGGGCGAGGTGAGCGGCACGATCGGCAGCACGCTGTTCGTGACCGCGCGCGGCGCGCACGTGAACGGTCCGTTCACGCTGACACCGAAAGGCGGCCTCGACAACGGCCAGGTGTTCATCGACGCCGACGGCGTGTACCACAACAGCAACGTGTTCAGCGACAACGATCGGCCGCAGATCGTGTTCAACGGCGACGCGAACTGGTTCCGCGGCCGGCACGAGCTGCGCGCCGGCGCGTCGGCGCGCCGCTACACGGACGATCAGACGACGCGCTACGCCGGCGATTTCCTCGACATCCAGCTCGACGCCGCCGGCACGACGCTCGCCATCCCGATCCGCCCGTACCATCAGGTGAATCGCGCGTTCTACACCTCCGTCTACGCCGGCGACACCGTGACGCTGGATCGCCTGACGCTGAACGGCTCGCTGCGCTTCGATCGCGCGACCAGTTCGGTCGATGCGATCACCGTCGAGGCGCATCCGGTGGTGCCGGCGGTGCTGCCCGGCGTGAGCGCGCCCGCGGTCAAGAACGCGGTGGTGTGGAACACGCTGTCGCCGCGCGCCGGCCTGGCCTACGCGCTGGGCGCGGAGCGCAAGACGGTTGCCCGCGCCAGCTACTCGGCGTACGCCAGCCAGCTCGCCGCGCCGGTGGCGGGGAACATCTCGTCCGCGAGCTTCGCCTACGCCTACTATCTCGCCGTCGACCGCAACCGCAACTTCAACATCGAGCCGGGCGAGCTCGGCCCGTTCCTGTTCGCCAAGAACATCGACCCGTCGAACCCGGCGAGAGTCGTGAACCGGATCGCGGACGACTACAGCGCGCCGCGGACGCACGAAGTGGTGTTCGGCGTCGATCGGGAGCTGTTCCCCGGCTTCGCCATGTCGGCGGCCTATACCTGGCGCCGCTACGTGAACCAGTGGTGGAACCAGGCGCCGCCGATCGGCGCGACCTCGGCCGATTACGTCGAGGACGGCCGCCTGACCGGCACGCTGCCGGACGGGACGCCGTACGACGTGCCGTATTACGCGCTGCGCGAGGACCGGGCTCCCGACGGCGCCGGCACGCTGACGGCGAACCGGAAGGGGTATCACCGCGCCTACAACGGGCTCGAGCTCGCCGCGACCAAGCGGCTGCGCAACAACTGGATGGCGCGGTTCGGCTTCTCGTGGAACCGCTCGCGCGAGTACTTCGACGACCCGGCGACGGCGATCGTCGATCCGACGCCGCTGACCAACGATCCGCAGGTCAACGGCGGGCTGGTGACCGTGCCGACGGCGGGCAGCGGCAAGTCGCAGATCTACATGACGCTCCCGAGCTACCAGTTCGTCGCCAACGGCTACTACCAGTGGCGATGGGGCATCAACGTCGGCGGCAACTTCCTGCTGCGCCAGGGCTTCGCCCAGATGTTCTACTCGAACGACGTCGGCACCAACGATCCGGTGTATTCGACCAAGGACGTGCTGGTCAACGCCGGCAGCATCGGCAAGCACCGCCTGCCGACGCTGAAGTCGCTCGACGCGCGCCTCGAGAAGATGTTCACCTTCGGCCGCGGCAGCGTCGCGCTCGACGTCGACATCTTCAACGTGTTCAACCACGGCTTCGTGCTCGGCCGGATCTACGACGTCTCGGCGTCGAACTTCAACCGGGTCGCCGAAGTGATGAACCCGCGGATCGTCAGGTTCGGCGTCCGCGTGCAGTTCTGAGACCGGTAACCGGTTACCGGTTACCGGTTACCGGATCAGAACGTGATACGAGCACCCAGCTGCATCTGCCGCGCGGACGTCACGGTGGCTCGAATGCGCCCGAAGCTGGCGAGCGGCGCTTCGTTCGCGGCCGCGCCGGCGAAGGCAATCAGCGTCGGATTGCCGAAGTTGGCGCGGTTGAAGAGATTGAAGACCTCGAGCCGCAGCTCGACGCGGGCCCCGCCGCCGACGCCGAGCCGCCGGACCGCGGCGATGTCCACCGTCCGGAGATCCGGGCCGCGGAACGCGCCGCGCGGACTGTTGCCCAGCGTCCCCTGCGGCTGCAGCACGAACGCCGACGGATCGAACCACTGGTCGGGCCGTCCGAGCACCGCGCTGCCCGCGGATCGTCCGGGCGCGAGGTCGGGACGATCGAGGCCCGACGTCGGGGAGATGGACGGCGACCACTGCGATCGCGACCAGTTGTTCTGGACGAACACCGTCAGCGGCTGACCGCTGCGGAACGTGCCGATCGCCGACACTTGCCACCCGTCCAGCAGCGCCCGCGCCGCGCCGCTGAGATCCCGCGCGAACGGGACGTCCCACGTCATGTTGACCACGAGCGTGTGCGGCGTGTCCCAGTCGGCCGGCCCCTGGTTGTAGCCGGCGATCACTTCCGGAAACGCGACCGTCGTCCCGTTGGTCGAGTCGGAGAAGAACGTCGAGGCCTGCGTGGTGTCTTCGGTCCGCGACCACGTGTACGAGGACTGCAGCGACAGCCCGGCCTGCCACGTGCGGCGCAGCTCGACGATCAGCGCGCGATACCACGAGTCGCCGTCGCTGCTCTTCAGCTCGATGGTGCCGAAGTTCCGGTTCGGCCGCAGCAGCCCGGCGGCGAAGAACGGGCGGCCGTCCGCCGTCGCCGACGGCGCCGGGATGTTGACGTCGGTGTTGCGATACAGGTGGGTGCCGCGTGATCCGGCGTAGCCGATGGTGGCGATGACCGCGCCGGGGAGCGCACGCTGCGCGCTCACGTTCCACACGTGCAGCCGCGGACTCTGCAGATCCCACTGCATCGGCCGGATCGTGTTGCCGATGCCGCGATCGAACGGAGGAGAGGGGAACGACGGGGCGCCGATGACGAACCGCGGCGTCGACGGCGGATTCGTCACCGTCACGATCAGGTTCTGCTGCACGGTCGTTCCGAAGTAAAGGCCGTACCCGCCGCGGACCGACGTGGATCCGTCGCCGAAGACGTCCCACGCCGCGCCGGCGCGCGGTGAGAGGTTCGCACGCCCGGGGCCCTCGTAGAGACGGCCGACCGTCGGGGCGGCATCCGAGAGCCGGACCAGCGCGGAATCCCGCCCTGCGGTGTCGATCGGCATCGTCGTCGTTTCGTAGCGCAGCCCCGCGTTCAGCGTGAGGCGGCGGTTCACCGACATCGTGTCCTGCACGTAGCCGCCGAACAGCGTCCACGGCCAGTCGCGATCGATGTCTCCCTGGGGCGACAGGCCGACGAAACGGGTGGCGCGATTCTCGAGGAACGCGCGGACGTTCGCGAAGGTGTAGATCCCGAGGCTGAAGGTCGGGTTGGTCATGAAGTCGCGGTAGCGCTCGACCAGCGCGCCGGCCTTGAACAGGTGGCGGCCGCGCGTGTGCGTCACGTCGTACTGGCCGCTGTACACGTTCTGCGCGAGGCGGAGATTCGCCGAGCTCTGCGGGCCGAAGCGCTGCATGCCGCCGATGTCGATGTCGCCGACGAGGCCGCGGCCGGCGACGAACGGCGGCAGCGGCGACGCCAGATTGGCTTCGACGTTCTGCCCGACCCGCGTGCGGCTGTACCCGAAGCGCGCCGTCTGCAGCGTCCGCTCGGACCGCACGTTGCGGTATTCGGCGGTGAAGAACTGGTTGGTCGAGATGAACGAGCGCGGGAACGCCGGATAGTCCGTGGGCAGCCGCTGCTCGCCGTCGTCGTAGGTGTGGCGCGCGAAGAACTGGTGCGCCGGTCCCGCCTGGTAGTCGACGCGCCCCTGCAGGAACGTCTGATCCAGCTTCTGCTCGAACCCGAAGGTGTGCGGGGCGAGGCCGCCGCCGATCGGCGTCCCCGTCGGTTGCGGAATGGCGTTGAGATAGGGGCGGACGACGTCGCTGATCGCGACCGGACCGTCCGGCAGGATGCCGTTGCGCGCGTTGAGGTCGGGCACGAAGCTGCTGATCGTCTTGCCGAGCCGCTCGCGCAGCCCTTCGTAGGCGGCGAAATAGAACAGCCGATCCTCCTGCAGCGGACCGCCGAGGGAGGCGCCGAACTGGTTGCGCGTGAAGTCCGGCTTGCCGGCCACGTCGAAGTAGTTGCGCGCGTCGAGCGCGTCGTTGCGATGGAACTCGAACGCGCTGCCGCGCAACGTATTCGTGCCCGACTTGGTCAGGACGTTGATCTGGCCGCCGTAGTTGCGCCCGAACTCCGCGCTGTAGGCGTTGGACTCGACGCGGAACTCGCGGATCGCTTCCAGGCCGAGCGTGGTCCCCGCCGCGCTGCCCGCCGGTCCGTTGGTGAAGTCGTTCTGCAGCGTGCCGTCGAGCAGGTACACGTTCGATCGGTAATCCTGGCCGTTCACGCTCATCCCGAGCCCGTGCGCGACGACGGATCCGCCGTCGCGGGACGGATAGGCGAGCACCCCGGGCTGGAGGAGCGCCAGATCGGTGAAATTGCGTCCGTTCAGCGGCAGCGTTTCGATCGCCTGCTCGCCGACGAGAAAGCTCAGCTCGGAGGTGGCCGTGTTCACCGCCGATGCGCCGCCGGAGACGGTCACCGCCTGTTCCACCCCGCCCACTTCCATGACGAGCGGCACCGTCAGCGACTGTGCGACGGTGACCGTCAGCCCCTGGCGGACGACAGGGCGGAAGCCGGAGAGTTCGGCGCGAAGGTCGTAGGCGCCGGCAGGGATGCCGGCAAACACGAAACGGCCCTCGGGCGTGCTGGTCGCGGCCCGGGTCAGTCCGGTGCCGGTATTGCGCAGGGTCAGCGCGACGCCGGGGAGGGCGCCGCCGGATGTATCGGTAATCGTACCCGTGAGGGTGGCGGAGGTCTGGGCGAGCGCCGGCGCCGCGCCGAAGACGACGAGGCAGAGTGAAAGCAAGGCAATCATGTGGGATCCCTTACATTGTAGTGCTGAGAAACGGCCGGCCGGCCGAAGGCGTATTGACCAAGGACCCATGGGTGTCTCTTCTCTCTCCTCCCGCAGTGCCGTCTGGGGGCTGTGCGCGCTGTGTGCGGCGCTGCTGGCGCCGGCCTGCAGCCAGCAGGCAGCGACGCAGAACCGCCGCGGCGGCCCCGCGGTCGCTGTTCGAACCACGACCGTCCAGCGGATGGCGGTCCAGCGCCAGGTGGACCTGGCCGGGACGCTGCTGTCCCCCGACCAGGCCCGCGTCAGCGCCGAAGCCGCGGGTGTCGTCCGCAGCGTCCTCGTGGACATCGGCCGGGAGGTCCGCGCCGGGGATCCGCTGGTACGGATCGACGAGCAGGAGCTGAAGCTCGCCGCCGCCCGCGCCGAGAGCGCGCTGCGGCAGACGCGCGCGCAGCTCGGCATGCACGGCGCCCTCGACGGCAACGACACGCCGCCGGCGGACGACGACATCGGCTCGGTGAGGAACGCCCTCGCCAGCCGCGAAGACGCCCGCGCGGCGGCCGAGCGCGCCAAGGCGCTCTCGGCCCGCGGCCTGATCTCGCCGGTCGACCTGCAGACCGCCGAGACGCGGTTGAAAGTCGCCGAAGCGGCCTACCAGTCGGCGGTGGACAACGCGCGCGGCCAGAAGGCGCTGCTCCAGGATCGCCGCGCCGCCTACGATCTCGCGGTGAAACAGCTGAAGGACGCGATCGTGCGGGCGCCGATCAGCGGCATCGTCTCCGAGCGCCTCGTGCAGGTCGGCGAGTTCATCGGCGAGCGCACGCCGGTCGCCACCATCGTCCAGATCGATCCGCTGAAGCTGCGGACCGGCGTGCAGGAACGGCACGCCGGCGTGATTCAGCCGGGCCTCGAAGTCCAGTTCCGCGTCGAGTCGTTCGGCGACCAGGTGTTCCGCGGGCGGATCGAGCACGTCAGTCCGGCGCTCGATCAGACGATGCGGACGTTCACCGTCGAGGCGATCGTCGACAACACCGACCGGCGGCTGAAACCCGGGTTCTTCGCCAAGGGAGTGATTCTCACCCGCAAGGACGACAACGTCATGGCGGTCCCCGACAGCGCGGTGTCGACGTTCGCCGGCGTGTCCTCGGTCTACGTGGTCAAGGACGGCAGGATCACCCAGCAGACGGTCGAGCTCGGCGTCCGCCAGCAGAACTTGTGGGAGATCCTCGGCGGCTTGAAGGGTGACGAGACGCTCGCCAACAGCCGGTTGAACGAGCTGGCCACCGGCGTGCGCGTCGACGCCGACAATTCCGCGGCGGGCTCGGGCGGCGCACGGGGCGGCGGCGGACGCCGGGGCCAGGGCGGCGCGGGCCGCAGCGGCCGGCGCGGCCCGGGCGGCGGAGGCGACCTGTGAAGCTCGCGGAAGTCAGCGTCAAGCGGCCCGTCTTCGCCGTGATGATGAGCGCGGCGCTCGTCGTGCTCGGCTGGTTCTCGTACCAGGACCTCGGGCTCGACCTGATGCCGCGCACCGATTCGCCGACGGTGAACGTCCGCGCCAGCCTTCCCGGCGCCAGCGCCGAGGAGATCGAGACGACGATCACCAAGCCGATCGAGGCGGCGGTCAACACGATCAACGGCATCGACGAGCTGCGGTGCAGCTCCTCGCAGGGCAACGGCAACTGCACCATCACCTTCACCCTCGAGCGCGAGATCGAGGCGGCGACGCAGGACGTGCGCGACAAGGTCGCGACGGTGCGCTTCCCGCGCGACACCACGCCGCCGGTGGTCAGCAAGTTCGATCCCGACCAGGCGCCGATCCTCACGCTGGCCGTCGTCTCGAACCGCTCGCCGAAAGAGATCACCGAGATCGCCGACAAGCAGATCAAAGAAGTGCTGGAGACCGTGCAGGACGTCGGCGAAGTCTCGCTGATGGGCGATCGCCGCCGCGAGATCCGCATCCTGCTCGACCCCAACCGCCTCAACGCCTACGGGCTGACCGTGCAGCAGGTCGCCGCCGCGGTGGAACGGCAGAACACGGAGATCCCCGGCGGCACGTTCATCGCCGGCCCCTCGGAGATCTCGATGCGGACGATGGGGCGCCTCCGCACCGTCAATGAGTTCGACCAGATCGTCCTTTCGTACAAAGACGGTTCGGTGATCCGCGTCGGCGACGTCGCGCGCGTCACCGACTCGATCGAAGAGGTCCGCAGCCAGACCCGCCTCGACGGCGAGAACGCGGTCTCGCTCTCGATCCGCAAGCAGACCGGCACCAATACCGTCGAGGTCGTCGACCGCGTCCTGGCGCGCCTCGAGCGCATCCAGGCGGCGCTGCCGTCCGACATCCGCGTCCTGCCGCGCCGCGACCAGTCGCTGTTCATCCGCAAGTCCTTCGAGGAGATCCAGCACCACCTCATCTTCGGCGGCATCCTCGCCGCCGTCGTCGTGTTCGTGTTCATCCGCAACTGGCGCGTCACGCTGATCGCCGGCCTGGCGATCCCGATCTCGATCATCGGCACCTTCGCGTTCATGCGGCCGTTCGGCTTCACGCTGAACAACATGACGATGCTGGCGCTGTCGCTCGCCACCGGCATCGTCATCGACGACGCCATCGTCGTGCTGGAGAACATCTTCAGGTACGTGGAAGAGAAGGGAATGTCGCCCCGCCAGGCGGCGATCGACGCGACGTCGGAGATCGGGCTGGCGGTCATGGCGACGACGCTGTCGCTGGTGGTCATCTTCGTGCCGGTCGCGTTCATGACCGGGCAGGTCGGCCGCTACTTCTTCAGCTTCGGCATCACCTCGGCGACCGCGATCCTGCTGTCGATGTTCGTGTCGTTCACGCTGACGCCCGCGCTGTGCGCGTGGTGGCTGCGGCCGGAGGACGCGGCGGCGGGCCACGGCAAGACCAAGGAGCGCGGGTTCTACGCCTGGCTCGATCGCCGGTACACGACCATGCTGGAGTGGTCGCTGGCGCACCGGCCGGTGATGCTGGGCATCGCCGCCGCCGTCGTCGTCTCGGCGGCGTTTCTCTACCCGCTGGTCGGCAAGGAGCTGGTGCCCGACGACGATCAGAGCGAGTTCAGCGTGAACCTGCGGCTGCCGCGCGGCACCAGCTACGAGCGGACGCTCGAGTACATGACGCCGATCGAAGGGGAGCTGCGCGCCGCGCTCGGCGACAACCTGGCGGCGATGCTGACCTCGATCCAGAACGGCAGCGGCAACTACTCGATCCAGCTCAAGCCGCTGGAGGAACGCGAGCAGTCCCAGCAGGAGCTGATGCAGGTGACGCGGCGGGCGCTCAGCAAGTACAAGAACGCGCGGATCAGCGTGTCGGGCGGCACCGACATCTCCGGCGCGTCGAGCGGCGGCGGCGGGCGCGGCGGCGGCGGGGGCAGCACCAACCGTCTCAGCATGATCGTGCAGGGCCCCGACGTCGAGCAGCTCCAGCAATACGCGCAGACCCTGCTCGAGAAGGTACGGGAGATCGACGGCGTCACCGACGCCGACACCAGCTTCGAGGCGACGCAGCCCGAGATGCGCATCACCGTCGATCGCGACCGCGCCGCGGACCTCGGCGTCTCGGTCGACACCTTGTCGTCGACGATGCGGACGCTGGTCGGCGGCGAGGAGGTCTCGAAGTTCAAGGACGGCGACGAGCAGTTCAGCGTCCGGCTGCGGCTCGACGAGAGGTTCCGCAACGATCCGCGGACGATGGGGGACATCTTCGTCCCCGCAGCGGGCGGGCGGATGGTCCGCCTGACCGACGTCGCGCATCTCACCATGGGCAGCGCGCCGGGATCGATCGATCGCTTCAACCGCATGCGCCAGATCTCGGTCAACGCCAATCTCGATCGCCTGAAGATCACCCTCGGCGACGCGATCGCTCAGGCGCGCGACAAAGTCGGCGAGCTGGGACTCAAGGCCGGCTATCAGGTGACGTTCGGCGGCAGCGCGCGCACCCTCAGCCAGGCGGGGAACGACTTCATGATCGCCATCATCCTGTCGATCGTGTTCATCTACATGGTGCTGGCGTCGCAGTTCAACAGCTTCATCCACCCCCTGACGATCATGACGTCGCTGCCGCTCAGCCTGCCCGCCGGGCTGCTGGCGCTGATGGCGTTCGGCATGACCATCAACGTCTACAGCGCCATCGGCCTGATGATGCTGTTCGGCGTCGTCAAGAAGAACTCGATCCTGCAGGTCGACTACACCAACACGCTGCGGGAGATGAACCTGGATCGCCACCAGGCGATGATCCAGGCGAACCGCGTCCGGCTGCGGCCCATCCTGATGACCACCATCGCGATCGTGGCCGGCATGCTGCCGATTGCGTTCGGCCGCGGCGCCGGATCGGGCTCGCGGGCGTCGATGGCGGTGACGATCATCGGCGGCCAGATCCTGTGCCTGCTGCTGACGCTGCTGATCACCCCGGTGGTCTACTCGTACTTCGACGGCCTGCGCGCGCTGCGGCCGAGCGACCTGTTCAATCCGCTGCGCAGGCTGCTGCGGCCGCGGCCGGCGCCGATTCCCGGCCCGGCGCTCCCCGCCACACCCGAACACCTCGAACGCTGACCCGCCGGGGTATCATCGGCGCGGAGCGAGGACCATGTCGATTGTCGCGGGGATCGATCTCGGCGGCACCGCCGTCAATTACACGCTGCTCGATTCGGCGCGCGGGCAGTTTCTCATCAACGGCTTGTGTGAGCACCCCGCCCTGGTCACGCAGGGGCCGGAGGTCACCCTCCAGCAGATTGCCGACGGGCTCGCGATGGCGGCCGGCCGGGCGGGCGTGGACCCGGCTGCGATCGCGGCGATCGGCCTCGACACGCCCGGGCCCGCCAGCGCCGTCGGCGTCCTGAGCGCGAAGGGTTCGACCAACTTCGCGCACCCGGCGTGGGCGGGGTTCGATCTGCGCGGGCAGCTCGAGGCGCGGCTGGGACGTTCCGTCACCTATCTGAACGACGGCAACGCGGCGGCGCTCTGGGGGCACACCGCGGTTTTCGGATCCGACGGCGGATCGAGCATCTCCGTCATCATCGGCACCGGCACGGGCGGCGGCATCGTCGTCGACGGGCGGCTGGTGACCGGGCGGAACGGCTTCGGCGGGGAAGTGGGGCATGTGCTGATTCCCTGGCGATCGATCGCGGGACTCGAGGATCTGGCGCCCCCCTGCAACTGCGGCCGCACCGGTGATCTCGAGTCGCTCTGTTCGTTGACCGGAATCCGGCAGACGCTGCTGCCTTACTTTCTCGCGCGCTATCCCGGCCATCCGCTCCACGGCGTCGAACCGGCCCGGGCCGCGACCAGGGTGCGCAGCCTGGCGGACGAAGGGGACGCGATGTCGCGCGACATCTTCCGGGCGCAGGCGCGCGCCCTGGCGTTGTTCCTCGACCAGATGGTCAACCTCTTCGATCCGGACGGCTTCCTGATCGGCGGCGGGGCGCTCGAGGCGTCGCCGGGATTCCGCCGCTGGTTCCTCGACGAGGTCCGCGTCGGCATGCCGGCACAGCGCGCGGAACAGGAGCCGCGGATCGAACTGATGCCCGACGGCGACACCGCCGGCGCGCGCGGCGCCGCGCTCGAAGCGACGCGGGTCTTCGGCCTGCGCGCAGCCCGCGCATAACGGCGATCGAGCTGTCTCGAGTGCGTCATCTCACACCATTGCGCGCCCCCGCCGCGCGGCGTGCTTTGGTGCTTGGCGGCCGCCCTCACCCCCGCTAGAGTGCGGGCGTCGTCAGAGAGGAGACACCATGCGGTCACTGAAACGGGCCTTCGCCGTTCTCCTGCTCGTGTCGGTCTGTGCATTCCTTGCCGCCCTGCTCCAGCCCCGGACCGCAGTCGGCCAGGGGTCCGCGCCGGTCACGGTTCTCAACAATCCACTGCCGGTGCACGAAGTGGGGACCGCCAACGTGAACGTCACCAATTCCTCGCTGCAAATCAGCGGCACGCCGACGGTGAAGCTCGATCCCGCCGGCAATACCGTCACGCTGGACGGGACCAACAGCACCCGCCTCGGCAGCATCGCCACCGCCGCGAGCCGCCTGGCGTTCGACGATCTCGGCAACCTGCTCGTCAGTCCGAAGGGGACGTTTGAGATCAGCATCAAGCCACGACGCCCGGACTTCTCCTCTTTCGGCGAGTTCGCGAACCTCGAGCCTGGCGTCTCGAAGCAGATGAACTTCAATTATCCCGACGGCTTGGATGCGACGTTCATTTCGCTCGAGGCAGGCCACGACCGCGTCGTCTACAGCGTGGTGACTACAGACGACTTGAGCGTCGTGCTGCGGCTGGCGATCGTGGATCGGGACGTGAAGACGTTCACGTTTCCGGAACCGCTGCCGGTCCGCGCCATCGAGGCCTTCTGCGGAAACCCGGTGACGGACTGCAGCGGACGCGTGGCCCTGATCGGGCACAAGCGGTAGTCCGCGCGTTTTCCGACCGTCCTTCCGGCGTCGCTGATATAGATTTCCTTCGTGCGACGCCTGCAGCTGCCGGGGCTGTTCGATCTCCAGGTCAACGGATTCGGCGGCGTCGACTTCAACGGTCCGTCGCTCTCCGCCGAGCGCTGCGCGGCGGCGCTCGAGCGCATGCGCGCCAGCGGCGTGACGCGCTGCCTGCCCACCCTCATCACCTCCTCGTTCGAGCGGTTCGCCGCCGGCGCCCGCACCCTGGCGCGGATGTCCGATCCCGCGATCGCGGGCCTGCACATGGAAGGGCCGTATCTCTCGCCCCAGGACGGCCCCCGCGGCGCGCATCCGCGCGAGCACATCACCGCCGCCAGCATCGACGACTTCCAGCGGCGGCAGGACGCGGCGGACGGGCGCATTCTGCTCGTCACGCTGGCGCCGGAAGTGCCCGGAGCGCTCCCTCTGGTCGAGCATCTCGCGGCCGCAGGGGTCCGCGTCGCCATCGGCCATACCGCGGCATCGGCGCAGCAGATCCGCGACGCGATCGGCGCCGGCGCCACGCTGGCGACCCATCTCGGCAACGGCTGCGCCGCCACGCTGCCGCGCCATCCCAATCCGATCTGGGAATTGCTTGCCGCGGACGATATAGTCGCGAGCCTGATCGTGGACGGCCATCATCTGCCGCCGGCGACCGTCAAGGCGATGGCGCGGGCCAAGGGCGCCGGGCGGACGATCCTGATCACGGACGCGATCGCCGCCGCCGGCTGCGCGCCCGGCCGCTTCACGATCGGCGGCGTCGACTGTGTGCTTGGAGACGACGGCCGCGTGTCGCTGCCGGACACGCCCTATCTCGCGGGGTCGAGCCTGACGCTCGACCGCGCGATCGGCAACATGGTCCGTTTCAGCGGGCTGCCGCTCGACGAGGTGATTCCGATGGCATCCACGATTCCGGCCGCGTATCTCGGCCTCACCCCCGGCGGCACCGTCACGGCCGACTGGGACCCCGAGGCGTGCGAACTGCACGTCCGCCACGTTCACGACTGACCGATCGCCCGATCACCCGATCACCCAATGAACATTTCCTCCCTCGACTGGATCGTCATCGGCGCCTACTTCGTCGTCATCACCGCCATCGGGCTGGTGGTCGGCTGGCACGTGCGCCGCACCGGTGAGTACTTCCTCGGCGGCCGGCGCTTCGGGCCGTGGATCATGATCGGCCAGACGTTCGGCGTCGGCACGCACGCCGAGATGCCGGTGGCGCTCGCCGGCGCGGTCTACACGTCCGGCGCCTCGGCGATCTGGTTTCAGTGGAAGAACCTCTTCGTCACGCCGTTCTTCTGGATCATGGCGCCGGTCTTCCGCCGCGTGCGGCGGACGACGATGGCGGAGTTCACCGAGGATCGCTACGGCGCGTGGATGGGCGGCATCTACATCGTGTTCGCGCTCTGCTTCCTGATCATCAACACCGGCAGCATGCTGAAGGGAGCCGGCAAGGTGATCAGCCAGGCGACCGGCGGCGGCGTCGGCGTCAACGAAATCATCGTGGCGATGACGGTGCTGTTCATGCTCTACAGCCTCGTCGGTGGACTGATCGCCGCGGCGTGGACGGATCTCTTCCAGGGATTCCTGATCATCGTGCTGTCCTTTCTGCTGATTCCGCTCGGCTGGAGCGCGGTGGGCGGGCTGGATGGCATGAAGGCGGTGCTCGAGCCATACCGCTTCTCGCTCGCGACGCCGTCGGGCATCGGGCCGTGGGTGATCGCCATGCTGACGCTCAACGGGCTGGTCGGGATCATGGCGATGCCGCACCAGATCGCCGCGGTCGGAACCGGCAGGAACGAGCGGACGTGCCGCGTCGGCATGTTCTACGGCAACTTCGTCAAGCGCGTCTGCACCGTGGGCTGGATGCTGGTCGGCCTGATCGTCGCGGCGATGGTGGCTCAGGGACACACGCCGCTCGCGGATGCCGAGGACGCCTTCGGCTACGCCTGCCGGCAGCTGCTCTTTCCCGGCGCGCTCGGGCTGATGATCGCCTCGATCCTGGCGGCGAACATGTCCACCTGCTCGGCGTTTCTCGTCGACAGCGGGGCGCTGTTCACCGAAGGGCTGTACCGTCACCGGCTGGCGCCGGGGCGGTCCGATCACCACTATCTCTGGGCGGGGCGCATCAGCGGCCTGGCGATCACGATTCTCGGCGTGCTGTACGCGCTCTTCCTGATCCAGAGCGTGCTCTACACGTTCCTGCTGACGGAGACGATGGCCACCTTCGTCGGCATCAGCGTGCTCGGCGGTCTCATCTGGCGGCGCGCCAACCGCTGGGGTGCGCTCGCCAGCATGCTGACGGCGCTCGCCGTGAACTTCGTGCTGTATGCCGCGACCGGGCAGCGGCTGGATCACTGGGACGCCACTGTGTTTCTGGCGGCGCTGCTCGCCGGCGTCGCGGCGCTGGTCGTCGTCAGCCTGCTGACCCCGCCGGAGCCGGCCGGCGCGGTCGGTTCGTTCTTCGAGCGGATGGAGACGTCGAGTGACGACAGCGGCCCCGGGGCAGGCGCTCACCAGCCGCTGCTGCTCGTCAACCTGCTTCGCGCGCCGCAGGTCGCGGCCGCGCGCGGATGGGGAGTGTTCCGCGAGGATCTCGCCGGCTTCGGCATTGCCTGGGTGCTCGTGGTGATGCTCGTCGCGGTGACGGCGCTGATGCTGTCGGTTTAATCGAAGGAATCGAAGGATGGCGAAGGAGGCGAAGGAGATTCGAAGGAGATTCGAAGGAGGCTCGTCTTGCAGTTCGAAGGGGCGAAGGTCGAAGGGGCTCAGCGAGTCTCGTCGAACATCGATCGGGGTTGTGGTCCTTCGACCCTTCGCCCTTCGACCCTTCGCCCTTCGCCCTTCGATTCCTTCGACCGACAGATCCCAACGCTCCTTCGCTCCTTCGCTCCTTCGCCGTCCTTCGACTCCTTCGATTAAAACGTCTCAGCGCATCCAGCGCGTAAAGAGGACAGCAGCGCCGGCGGCCGTCGTCCCCTTGAACCCCTTGCTGACGCCGTCGCGCGAGCGCGACATCTTCAGGAAGTACTGCGAGAGCAGGCTGTTGGCGACCGCCTGCAGCGGCCCGTCGAGCCGCGTCGCCTGGACGACGTTGTGGCGGAGGCCGCCGGTGTCCTCGGTCGCGCGCGTCCACACCGTATCGCGGTTGGTCAGCGGCGCGTCGCGCGAGTTCTGCACCGACACCACCCACAGCGTGGCGCCGGCGTTGCGCACCGTGTCGGACACGCTCCTGGGATTCAGCGACGTCCCTTCGGCGGTGCCGATCGAGACGCAGACGATCGCCCGCCGCGGCGCCGGCCGGGCGGCGACCAGCTTCGCGGCGAACACCACTCCTTCGAGCATCTTGCTCCGTGGCTCGGTCCCCGAGGCGAGCAGATCGATCCCCGCGTCCAGCTCCGCTCGCGCCGGCGTGAAATCCTTCACCGGCATGGCCGCGTTTTCGACGCGATAGAGCGCGATCTGCGCCGACGGATCGCCGGCGTTGATCGCCGCGACGAACGCCTTGAGCGCCCGGCGCAGCTCGGGCGTGACGGCGCTGCCGTCGGAGGGCAGCGCCGTGTCGACGAGCAGGACGATCGACAGCGGATCGCGGGCCGGAACGGCCTCGATCACCTCGACGCTGCCCCCCTCTTCCGTGATCTTGAAGTCCGCGGGCGACAGGGCGGCGGCGGGCTTGGTGTGATCCGCGGCCACCGTCACCAGCGCCAGCTTCTGATCGCGGGCCGCCGTCGCCGCCGTGGCGGCGGCCAGCGACGCCAGTGCGAGTCCCAGCGCGGCCCCGGCGCGTCCGGGCAGCATCACCGCATCCCTCCGCCGGACGGCGAGCTGGTCGGCGCCGTCGGCGTCAGCCCCATGTTGTGCATGATGAACGCGTAGATGTCGGCGGTGGTCTCGAGCGATTTGGTGAGGCTGCTCGCGCCGTGCCCCGACTTGGTGTCGATCCGGATCAGGATCGGCGTGTCCTTGCCCGCCTTCTCCTGCAGCGTCGCCGCGTACTTGAACGAATGCGCCGGGACGACGCGATCGTCGTGGTCGGCGGTGGTGATCAGCGTGGCCGGATACTTCACGCCGGTCTTGACGTTGTGCAGCGGCGAGTAGGCATACAGCGCCTTGAACTCCTCGGCGTTGTCGCTGGATCCGTAGTCGGCGATCCAGTTCCACCCGATGGTGAACTTGTGGAAGCGCAGCATGTCCATGACGCCGACCTGCGGGATGGCGACGCGCGCGAGATCCGGACGCTGGTTGATCACCGCGCCGACCAGCAGCCCGCCGTTCGATCCGCCCTGCAGCGCCAGCCGGCTGCTGGAGGTGTACTTGTTGGCGATCAGCCATTCGCCGGCGGCGATGAAGTCGTCGAACACGTTCTGCTTCTTCAGCTTCATCCCCTGCTTGTGCCACTCCTCGCCGTACTCGCCGCCGCCGCGCAGATTGGCGTTGGCGTAGACGAAGCCCTGCTCGAGCAGCGCCAGGCGCGGGGCGCTGAAGGTGGGCGACTGCACGATGTTGAACCCGCCGTAGCCGTAGAGCAGCGTCGGATTGGTCCCGTCCAGCTTCAGCCCCTTCTTGTGGACGATGAACATCGGGATCTTCGTGCCGTCCTTGCTCGGGTAGAAGACCGCCGTGGTCTGGTAGAGGTCCGGGTTGTAGCCCGCACCTGCGCCTGGCGGAAGATGGTGCTCTTCCTGGTCGCGATGTCGTAGCGGTAGATCGTCGGCGGCACGTTCATCGAGTTGAACGTGTAGAACACGAACGTGTCGTCGCGGTTGCCGCCGA
This sequence comes from Vicinamibacterales bacterium, assembly GCA_035699745.1. Taxonomy (NCBI): domain Bacteria; kingdom Pseudomonadati; phylum Acidobacteriota; class Vicinamibacteria; order Vicinamibacterales; species Vicinamibacterales bacterium. The sequence continues at coordinate 27,461 of DASSPH010000072.1, read as the reverse complement.
ACCCGCCGGCGATGCCCGGGCCGGGCAGCTCGATCTCGTGCTCGAGCGTTCCGTCCATGCCGTAGACATACGCCCGCGTCGTCACGTCCTTCAGGTAGCGGACGAAGATCCTGCCGCCGGCGGTGCTGACGCCGGCAAGCGGTTCCGGCTTCTCGGGCAGGATCTCCTTCCAGTTCGCTTCGTCGGGGCGGCGCGGATCGACCAGCACGACGCGGCCGTTCGGCGCGCTCTTGTTGGTCTCGACCAGCAGCTTGTCGCCGATGTTGTCGACCACGCTGTAGGAGTCGTTGCCGATGTTGCGGACGACCGGGTTGAACTCGCGTTCGCCGCGCGACAGGTCGCGCGCGAACAGGGCGTTGCCGTCCAGCCCCTTGCCGCGGTCCGAGACGGTGAGCAGCGCGAACCGCTCGTCTTCCGTCGTGTCGACGGTGTTGAAGCGCTGGGGGTTGGCGGCGTCCTGATAGATCTGGCGGTCCTGCGATTGCGGCGTGCCGACCTTGTGGAAGTAGACGCGGTGATCCTCGTTGATCGACGCCTTCTCGGAGGCGCCGCGCTTCGGCTCCGGATAGCGGCTGTAGTAGAAGCCGTCGCCGTGCCACGCCACGCCCGATACCTTCACCCAGTCGAGCGTGTCGGGCAGCGTCTTCTTCGTGGCGAGCTCCATCACCTTGTACTGCTGCCAGTCGGATCCGCTCTTCGAGATGCCGTAGACGGCGTACTTCGCGTCGGTCGACACCGCGAACACACCGAGCCTCGTCGTTCCGCCGCCTTCCCACGTGTTCGGATCGATCAGCACTTCAGGGGTGCCGTCGAGCCCCTTCTGGATGTACAGGACGCTCTGGTCCTGGAGGCCGTCGTTCTTGCTGAAGAAGTAGTAGGGGCCCTTGCGCGACGGCGAGGAGTACTTGGGGTAATTGCTCAGCTCCTTGACGCGCGCGTGCAGGCGCTGGCGATAGGGGATGGCCTCGAGGTACGGGAACGTGACCTTGTTCTGCGCCTCGACCCAGGCGGCGGTCTGCGCCGACTGATCGTCTTCGAGCCATCGATACGGATCCGGCACTCTGGTGCCGTGGTAGACGTCGACGTGATCGACCTTGCGGGACGCCGGGTACTGGATCCCCTGCGCCAGCAGCGCCGGCGCGACCGACGCCAGCACAGCGGCGCCGAGCGTCAGGGCGAAGCGGTTGCGTGATGTCATGGCTGAAATCTCCCAACGGGCGTTGTGGATTATGCCAGACTCCCGGAGACGAGGTGGACTCATGGATCTGCAGAGCAGCGGACGATGGCTGGCGGCGGCGGTGATCGTGGCGGGCGCAGTCGGCGTCTCGGGGCAGTCCGCGGCGCCGGCGGCGCGCGAAGACGTGCTGCCGGCGCTCCTCGCGGAGGTGAGGGGGCTGCGCGCGGCAATGGAGCAGATGGCGAGCGCCGGACCACGGGTGCAGCTGTTCGCCTCGCGGCTGCAGCTCCAGGAAACGCGGATCTCGAACATGATCCGCCGCCTCGATACGGTGCGCGACCGGATCGGCGAGGCGCAGCAGGAGCTCACCCGGCTCCAGTCGGAGCAGAAGCAGCTCGAGGCCGCGCTGCTGGAGGAGAAGCGGTCGGCGTCCACCGGCGCACGCGAGGAAGCCGACATGGCGACGCTGCTGATCGGAGGGGTGAAGGGGAAGATCGCCACCGCGGCGGCGACGCTGAACCGGTATATCGCCGAAGAATCGCAGTTGATGGGGGATCTGACGACCGAGCAGGGGCGCTGGAACGCGATCAACCAGCAGTTGGATGAACTGGAGCGCGCGCTGGCGAGGCGGTAGGACAGGTGTCAGCTCCCAGCTCCCAGCCTGAGAGCTGAGAGCTGAGAACTGACAGCTGAGAACTGACAGCTGACTAGAACACGTAGCGCAGACTCAACTGCACATCACGCCGCGCGTTGTCTTTCCCGGTGACGCGGCCGAATGACGTGCTGGTCGGATCCGTGTTCGGGTTGCTCCAGTTCGGGTGGTTTATGAAGTTGAAGATCTCCGCGCGGAACTGCAGCGTGTGCCCGCTCCTGACCGCGAAGTTCTTGAACACCGCGATGTCCCACTGGTACTGGCCCGGGCCGTAGATGCCGTTGCGCGGCGCGTTGCCGAACGTGCCGGCCGCCGGCGCCGAGAAGGCCTGCGGGTTGAACCAGAAGTTCTGATCCGCCGCCGCCCCCTGCGAGAACTGCCCGTTGGCGCCGTCCATCGGATCGCCGTTCTGGTTGTACGGCTGCGCGAAGGCGTCGCCGACGCCGGCGATGTCCGCGGTGCGGGTCACCCACAGCGGCGTGCCGGTGCGCATGAACGTGGAGCCGGAGATCTGCCAGCCGCCCAGCGTCCGTCCCAGGATCGTGGTCTGGTCGCGGAGGAACGGCAGGTCGTAGATGTAATAGAAGTTGAACACGTGCCGGCGATCGAAGCTCGAGTGCCCCCAGTAGCCCGAATCGTCGAAGGCGTTGAACAACACGTCGCGGCGGCCGCTGGCGTCGTCCATCGACTTGCCGAGCGTGTAGGCGGCGCCGAACTTGAACCCGTTGCGGTAGCGCCGGTCGACGCCGATCTGCAGCGAGTTGTACTCGGAGCGCGCTTCGTGCTCCGACAGCCGGATGACGCCGTAGCCCTTGTAGGGGCGCAGCGCCGCCGAGTTGATCCCGGGGTTGCGCTGAAGCGTGCCGGCGGCGAGCTGGTTGATGTTGCGCTCGCGCTGGAGGTTGCGTCCCTGGCGGCCGACGTAGGTCACGTCCACCGCGAATCCGAACGGCAGCTGGCGCTGCACCCCGACCGAGTAGGTGTAGGCGACCGGGATCTTCGCGTTGGGATCGATCGCCGTCATGCCGAGCGGCAGCGCCGCGGCGCCGCCGGCGCCGCCGGGATTGTCCGCCGAGCCGTTGCTGACGCTGACCTGCGGCTGGAACGGCGGGTTGCCGCCGGGCAGCAGCGAGTCGTTCAGCGTGACGCGGTTGTGGAACACGCCGGCGCTCGCCTTGAACACCGTCATCTCGTTCCAGGCGTATGACACGCCGCCGCGCGGCTCGAACACGTTCTTGTAGGTCCTGGTGAAGCCGCGCGGCAGATCGCGGAACAGCGCCCGCACCGCCGGATCGTTGTAGACCGCCAGGTTGCTCGCCTCGCTCGGGAAGCCGTCACCCGGCAGGACGATGCCGTTGTAGCGCGGTCCGCCGGTAATCACGCCGTTCGAGGGGTTGACGACCGCTTCGTTGTTGCGGTCGTAGAAGCGCGGATCGAACGACGCGATGTTGTTGGTGGTCGAGTACCACGGCGGCCACAGCACGTAGCGGATGCCGCCTTCCACCGTCAGCTTGGCCGTCGGACGCCACGAGTCCTGGACGAAGACGTCGGTGGCGAGCGCGCGCCACTTGGTCAGGGCGCGCTGGCCGATCTCGGCGTAGTTGGTGAACAGGCCGAGAGCGGCGTCGGCCATGCCGAGGCCGCTGCGGGCGGTCGTGCTGTTGCGGAACTCGAAGCGGCCGTTCTGGTTGTTCGTGCTCCCCGGGATCGGCTGCACGTTGATCTGATCGAAGTCGTCCTCGCCCGAGTACTCGATCACCAGCCCGCCCTTGAACGTATGCCGGTCCTTCACCCACGTCGTCGTGTTCGAGAAGGTGTGGATGGGGCCGCGCGAGAACGCCGGGTAGGGACCGCCGTCGATCAGCCCGAGGTTGTCGATCGAGATCGTCGGCAGCTTGTCGGCGATCTCCTTGTTCTGCGGGAACAGGTACGGGTAGGTGACGCCGTAGGTGCTGCGCTTGTAGAGATCGCTCTCGAGCACGTTGATGAACACTTCGTCGAGGCCGTAGGTATAGGACGCCTCGTTGACCAGCGTGTTCGACAGGCTGCTGGTCCAGCTCAGCGTCTGGTTGGTGTTGGGGCGATCCCAGTCGGTGCGCGCGTACGGCACGTCGCCGCGGAACGCATCGATCGCGACCCAGTTGTACTTGCCGTAGCGGTAGACGAACGAGTTCTTGGCGTTCAGCCGGTAGTCGAGGCGGATGTTGTCCTTGCGCTGATCCTGCGGGTTGGTGCTGTTGATGATCGCGTTCTGCACGCCGGAGCGGAAGCCGGGCGTCGGCAGCGGATACGCGCGCAGGAACGCGAGCCCATTCGAGCTGAGCCGGTTGGCCGGGATGATGTTGCCCGGGAACGGCTGCCCCGTCGTCGGGTCGCGGATGATCTGCGGCGCCGCGAAGAACACGTTGTTGGGCAGCAGCAGCTCGCTGAAGTCGCCGGTGCGCATCTTCTCGGTCGGCACCGCCAGGGTCCGCGTCTCGGTGGCGACGTAGTTCACCCACTCCTGGGCGGCGAAGAAGAACAGCCGATCCTTCTGAATCGGACCGCCGACCGAGTAGGCGTACTGCTTGTAGTCGAACGGCGCCGGGCCGCTGTTCTCCAGCGCGTTCGGACTCTTGTTGCGCGTCCAGGTGTTGGCCTGCAGCTTGTCGTCGCGCAGGAAGAACGAGCCGCTGCCGTGGAACCGGTTGCCGCCGCTCTTGGTGACCATCCGGACCTGGCCGCCGCTGGCGCGGCCGTACTCGGGCATGTAATTGCCGGTCAGGACCTGCACTTCCTGCAGCGCGTCGACGTTCTGAATGCCGACGATCGCGCCCGAGGAACGGGTGCGGATCGCAGTGGCGCCGTCGACGGTGATGTTGTTCTCGTCCGACCGGCTGCCGTTGATGCTGAAGCCGCCGTTGCCGAGATCCGAGAAGTTGTAGTTGTTGAAGCTGCCCCCCACGACGCCCGGCTTCAAGCCGACGACGCCGATCGGGTTGCGGCCGGAGAACGGGATCTGCTCGATGTCCTTCGACTCGATCGTCTTGCGCATCGAGGTGTCGGTCTGCAGCACCGGGCTGTCGGCGGTGACGGTGACCGACTCGGTGAGCGCGCCGGTCTCGAGGGTGAAGTCGATGGTCACCGAGGCGGCGGCGTCGAGCGTGACGTCCGGCCGGACGACCTTCTTGAAGCCCTGCAGTTCGGTGCTGATGGTGTATTTGCCGGAGGTGAGATTCGGGAACGTGTAGAACCCGGTCTGGTCGGTGACGGCGGTCGTGGTCAGTTGTGTCGCCTGGTTGGTGACGGTGACGGTCGCGCCGGGCACCAGCCCGCCTTGCGAGTCCTTCACGCGCCCCGAGACCTGGCTTCGGTCGAATTGCGCGATCGCGGGCGCCGCGACGAGGGCGACGCACAGCGCGAGCAGTGCGGTACGAATGCAGCGAAGACGTGCGGTCATAGGAGACCTCCTCCCGAGGGTCAGCAGGGGAGGCTATCGCTATGCGCGCCCGCGGTCAACACCGTTCGGGTAAATTCGCGGCGACCGCGGGGGGGCGCCACCGCGGCGCCTGGGTTGCGCACGGTTGCGCCGGCCGCGGAAAGGGGAGATGCTCCAGGGAGCCATGCAGGGATGCGACTGATGCAGATACGTCGACTGGGGACGAGCGGCCTCGAGGTATCCGCGCTCGGATTCGGATGCATGGGCATCAGCTTCGCGCTCGGCGACGCGTTGACCCGCGAGGAAGGGATCGCGATTCTGCGCGCCGCCGTGGATCGCGGCGTCACGTTCTTCGACACGGCCGAAGCGTACGGTCCGTTCGTCAACGAGGAGGTCGTCGGCGCCGCGCTGGCGCCGGTCCGCGATCGCGTGGTGATCGCGACGAAGTTCGGCTTCAAGCTCGAGAACGGCAGACAGACGGGCCTCGACAGCCGGCCCGATCACATCAGAGCCGTCACCGAGGCGTCGCTGACGCGGCTCGGCACCGACCGCATCGATCTTCTTTATCAGCACCGCGTCGATCCGGACGTGCCGATCGAAGAGGTCGCCGGCGCGGTGACGCGGCTGATCGACGAGGGCAAGGTGCGCGCGTTCGGCCTCTCCGAGGCCGGCGTGCGGACCATCCGCCGCGCGCACGCGGTGCAGCCGGTCGCCGCGCTGCAGAGCGAGTATTCGTTGTGGTGGCGCGAGCCGGAACGCGAGATCCTGCCGGTCCTCGAGGAGCTCGGCATCGGGTTCGTCCCATTCAGTCCGCTCGGCAAGGGCTTCCTCACCGGCGCCATCGACGACAAGACCACGTTCGTCAGCACGGACTTCCGCAACGCGGTGCCGCGCTTCACGGAGGAGAACCGGCGCGCAAATCTCGGGTTCGTCGCGTGGCTCAAGGAATTTGCCGCGCGCCGGGAGGCGACGCCGGCACAGATCGCGCTCGCCTGGCTGCTCGCGCAGAAGCCCTGGATCGTCCCGATCCCGGGCACGACGAAGCGGCATCGCCTGGACGAGAATCTCGGCGCCGCCGCCGTGGAGCTGACCGCCGCCGATCTGCGCGAGATCGACGAGGCCGCAGCGGCGATCGACGTGCACGGCGCCCGCTACCCGGAACACCTGCAGCGGCTCATCGATCGTTGAGGCGGCCGGCCGATCCAGGCCGCCGTCGCGTGAATTTCCCGATCGCCGCGGAGTTTTCGGCGAGACCTTCCCGCCGGCTGGTGTGCGGCAGGCGCTTTCCGCTGGATCCCCATTTGCTCTGGTCCACCGGAAAGGTGCTTCATGAAGGTAAGACTCTTGGCATGCGGCCTCATGACGGCGGCACTGGCCGTCTTCGTCGCGTGCGGCACGGATTCGTCCCCCTCCGAGCCCACGCCGACCTGCACGTACACCATCTCTCCGGCAAGCGCGACCATCCCCAGCAACGGCGGCAACGGCACGATCAACGTGACCACGGCTGCCGGCTGCGCCTGGACCGCCGCGGCGAGCGCCGGATGGATCAGCATCACGGCTCCCGCGAACGGGACCGGTCCCGGCAGCGTGACGTATTCGGTCACGTCGAATGCGGCCGCGGCGGCGCGAAACGGCACGGTGACCATCGGCGGCCAGACGCACGCGATCAACCAGGAAGGACGCGCGCCGACGGCGTGCACTTACGAGTTGTCGCCGGCGAGCGCCGACTTCACGAAGGACGGCGGTTCCGGCACGGTCACCGTCAGCGCCCCGGGCGAGTGCTCGTGGACCGCGAGCAGCGGCGCCGGATGGGTGACGATCGATCGTGGTGCGCAGGGCACCGGCAGCGGCACCGTGTCGTACACCGTGTCCCGCCAGTTCGAGATTCCAGGCCGGACCGCGACGCTGACGATCGCCGGGCGCAGCTTCACCGTCAGGCAGTCCGGCGACCTCGGGTCATGCAAGTACTCCGTGGCGCCGGTGTCGTTCACGCCCTGCATGCCCGGCGGCACCGTGACGGCAACCATCGCCACGGAGCCGACGTGTCCGTGGACGGCGGCGCCGGCGGCGTCGTGGCTCGGTGTGCCGAGCGGCACGTCGGGGACCGGCTCGGCGACGATATCGATCGCGTATTCGGACAACTACGACGCGCCGCGCAGCGGCATGGTGGAGGTGCGATGGCCGACGCCGACCGCGGGCCAGAACATCCAGGTGGCCCAGGCGGGATGCCGCTACGGCGTCAGCCGCGCGGCGATTGACATCCCGGCGGCCGGCGGATCGGCGTCGTTCGACGTGCTGCAGCAGAGCGAGCCGCTCACCTGCGGCGGCGCGACCCAGGACCGCTGTGTGTGGACGGCGCGGTCCGAGGTGTCGTGGATCACGATCACCAGCAGCATGCCGCGATCCGGCGATAACCCGGTGGCGTTCTCGGTCGCGCCGAACGACGGCCCCTCGGCACGGACGGGGCGGATCGTCGTCCGCGACAAGGTGGTCACCATCACCCAGGCGGGCGGCCCGGTACGGTGATTGCTGAGGTGGGCCGGCGAACAGCCATGCGACACCTACTCTCTGCGCCGACGCCAGCGCGCGACGCCGCCGCCGACGAGCAGCGGCTGCGCGCGCGCATCCAAGCGGAGTTCCGGGAGATGCCCGGCATGATGCTGACGCTGCCGCAGGCGGCCCGCCTGTTCAGTATCGACATCGTCTACTGCGAGCGGGTGCTGGGCACGCTGGTCGACGACGGCCACCTTGCGACCGATGGCAGGACGTACGCCAGCGCGCAGGGCGGCCGCCGATCGGCCTGAGCCGCCGCCGGCCGGGGGAACCCTCCGGCCGGCTACCGCGCGGCGTCGCGCTTGATCCGCTCGATATGGGCGCGCAGTGCTTCGATCTGCGTGTGCAGGTGGGCGCGGTGCGCGACGTGGGCCGCGATGTCGCCCGGAGTCGCTTCCAGCCGGGCGTGTTCCGCCTGGAGCTCGCGCATGCGTTCCCGCAGCCGGGCGTGCTCGTCCGCCAGAGATTCGGTCATGGTCACGCTCCGGAGTCGATCATATGCCCGGCCGGCGCTCCCGGTGATGAGCTGGCGCGCGGCGGAAAATCTGAAGCTGACTTTGACGCCGGGAATCAGATGTCCTAGTTTCGTTCCGTGCAGGAGCACGAGCGCCGGGACATCGAACGGCTGATTGAGGCGTTGCACCGGGAGACCGAGCGGCTCCGCCAGCAGGTGGACGCCACGCGCCGCGCGCACGAACGCAGCCGCCGGCTGGTTGCCGAGCACGCCGCGCTCCGCTACAACGGCGGCGATCGGCGCGCCGCTGATTCAGAACCCCCTGCCGAGTAGCCGCCCTTCCGCCGCCACCATCACGGCACCCATCGGGGCCTCGATGCGGACTATTCCCGATCTGCGGGGAAAAGTCCGCGGCCGCCGCGGCGCGATCGTCCCGAAACCCCCGTAAAGTCACCGCCCGGCGGCGGCATTTCAGGTGCAATAGCCGCGCACCATGGGGAAAGCCAGCATTCTCGTCGTCGATGACGAACCTTTGATCCGATGGTCCTTGAAGGAGCGTCTCAGCGCCGAGGGCTACTCGGTGCTGGAGGCGGAGACCGGCCAGGAAGCGATGGACAAGCTGGCCGAAGGCGTCGATCTGGTCCTGCTCGATTACCGGCTGCCTGACACGGACGGGCTGAGCGTGCTGCGCAAGATGAAGGACTTCGACCAGGACGTCCTCGTCGTGATGCTGACCGCGTACGCCAGCGTCGACACCGCCGTCGAGGCGATGAAGCAGGGGGCGTATCACTTCGCGCACAAGCCGTTCAACCTCGATGAAGTCGCGGCGACCGTCGAACGCGCGCTGGAAACGACGCGGCTGCGGCGAGAGGTGCGGCAGTACCGCACCAATGCGGCGCGTCCGTACAGCCTGCAGCGCCTGGTCGGCGAATCGGCGGAGATTCGATCGCTGCGATCGCTGGTCGGGCGGGTGGCGGCGAGTCCGGCCTCGACGGTCCTGCTGACGGGTGAGAGCGGGACCGGCAAGGATCTCGTCGCCAAGATCATCCACTACGCGAGCGCCCGCGCGTCGCGCCCCTTCATGAACATCACCTGTTCGGCGCTGCCCGAGCACCTGCTCGAGAGCGAGCTGTTCGGGCACGAGCGCGGCGCCTTCACCGACGCGCGGCTCCAGAAGAAGGGGCTGCTCGAAGCGGCCGACGGCGGCACGGTGTTCCTCGACGAGATCGCCGAGATGACGGCGGGCCTGCAGGCCAAGCTGTTGCGGTTCCTCGAGGAGAAGAGCTTCAAGCGCGTCGGCGGCTCGCAGGACATCCACGTCGACGTCCGCGTCGTCGCGGCGACGAACCGGAATCTCGACGAAGAAGTGGCGCGGCACCGGTTCCGCGCCGACCTGTTCTTCCGGCTGAACGTGCTGCCGGTCGACATCCCGCCGCTGCGATCGCGGCCGGACGACATTCCGCTCCTGGTCGAGTACTTCATCGACGGGTTCAACACCGAGTTCAGGAAGCGGGTGCAGGGGGCGACGCCGGCGGCGCACGCCATGCTGCGCGGCTACGGCTGGCCCGGCAACGTGCGCGAGCTTCGCAACGTGATCGAGCGCGCGATGCTGCTGTCGGACGGCGACCGTCTCGACGCCCGCGACTTCACGCTGTCGGCGACGACGGCCAGCGCAGCGGAGGAATTCGGCCTGCCGGCGACCGGTGTCGATCTCGAGGAACTGGAACGCAGCCTCGTCGTCCAGGCGCTCAAGCGGAGCGGCGGCAACCAGACCAAGGCCGGCACGTTCCTCGGGTTGAACCGGGACCAGATTCGCTACCGCATCGAGAAGTTCGGTCTCACCCTCGCATCGACGCGGTAGCCGGACGCGCGTCAGGTCCGCCGCGGCCGTCAGGCGCGGCGGCCCTCCGCCAGGCGCCGGGCCTTGGGGAACAGGATGTTGTTCTCGAGGTGCACGTGCGTGTGCAGATCGCTCTCGAACGCTTCGAGCTCGCGGAAGGTGACGCGATAGGTCGTGCAGCCGTCCGCCGGGACGGTGTAGCCGCCCGTGAGCCGGCGGATCTCCGCCATCGCCGCGCCGGCGTCTTCGTGCTCGCGCTCCATCATCGCGATCGGGTTGTCGATCGATCCGAACGGGGCGCGCGGCGCGGCCCGGCCGTCGTCTGCGGCCTCGGCGATCTCGGCGATGTAGGGGAACAGGATCTGCTCTTCCTTGGCCATGTGCGAGGTCATTTCGCCGGCGACCTGCTCGACCAGCCGCATCACCTCGTGCAGCTCGGGATGGTTGGTGCCGTGCGCCGCCGCCAGCTTGCGGGTGTGCGCCAGCAGCGTCGGCAGCGCGCGCCGGACGTAGGCGTGATGCGTGCCCACGACGTAGCCGATGAGCGTCTCCGGCGACCACGCGTCGAACTTCGGCGCGGTCCCGGCGGCGCTGCAGCTCCGCGTCAGCGCGGCGAGGACCGCCTCGGGGTCGGCATTCCGTTCGCGGCACGCCTCGGCAAGGGTGTGGCGGCCGCCGCAGCAGAAGTCGATGCCGAACTGCTGGAACACGGCAGCCGTGCGGAAATCCTCGGCGACGATGTCGCCGATTGTCGAATCGCCTGTGAAGTGCATGGGTGTTTCCCTCTGCGCGCCACGGTAACAGGACCGAGTTGCGCCGCGTATGACGCGCGTCATAGGCGGGCGCGCCGCGGCGGCGAATACTCCACTGAAAACAGTCGTCCGCTGAACGGAGGCGAGTGATGAAGAAAGTGTTGCTGCTGGGAATAACGCTGACGCTGATCGCGGCGGCGGCGATCGGTGCGTGCAGCCGGCGGTCCGCGGTCGGCGGACAGGCCCAGCTGCTGGCTCTCGCGCAGTCGCGCGGCCTCGCGCCCGAGGACGCCGCCCGCGCGATCAAGACGTTCGTGCCGCCCGGCGGCCGCGACGAATACATGCTGTTCGCGTCCGGCGGCCACTCCGGGCAGGTGCACGTGATCGGCGTGCCCTCGATGCGCCTGATGAAGACGATCGCGGTCTTCACCCCCGAGCCGTGGCAGGGCTACGGCTACGGCGCCGACTGGTCGGAGATGGCGCTGGCGGGCCAGGGGACGAAGGAACCGCTCCGCTGGGGCGACTCGCACCATCCGGCGCTCAGCGAGACCGGCGGCAAGTACGACGGCCGCTGGCTCTACATCAACGATCGCGCGCACGGCCGGATCGGCATGGTCGACCTCTCCGATTTCCGCGCCAAGCAGATCCTGCAGGTGCCCAACCTGCAGACCTCGCACGGCGGCATCTTCGCGACGCCGGACACGCAGTACGTGCACATCTCGTCGAAGGTGCCGGCGCTGAAGGCCTGGAACGCCAGCCGCGGCCAGACCGTCACGCTGGACGACCACCTCAATCGCTACGCCGACATCTATCGCGGCTACTCGACCTTCGTCTCCGTCGACCCCCAGACCGGGCGGATGGACCTGGCGAAGAGCTTCCAGATCGAGCTGCCGCCGTACACGCAGGACCTGGCGGACGCCGGCAAGGGGGCGAGCGACGGCTTCGCCTTCATCAACTCGTACAACGTCGAGATGGCGACCGGCGGCATCCAGCAGGGCAAGCCGCCGATTGAAGTCGGCGCCTCGCAGCTCGACTTCGATTACCTGCACATCATCAACTGGAAGAAGGCCGAACAGGTGGTCGGCGCCGGCAAGTTCACCGAGTTGAACGGCATCCGCGTCATCCCGCTGGAAACCGCGATCGCCGAAGGCGTGCTGTATCTCGCCCCCGAGCCGCGCAGCCCGCACGGCGTCGACATCGCGCCGAAGGGGGACTACATCACCGTCGCCGGCAAGCTCGATCCGCACGCCACGGTCTACAGCATCGATCTGATCAAGAAGGCCATCGAGGCGCGCACCTTCGAGGGCAAGGACCGCTACGGCGTGCCGATCCTCAAGTTCGACGCGGTGGTCGCCGGCAAGGTGGAGCTCGGCGCCGGCCCGCTGCACACGCAGTACGACAATCAGGGGAACGCCTACACCAGCCTGTATCTCGAGAGCGCCGTCGCCAAGTGGACGCTCGGCGAGCCGTACCATCCGAAGGACCAGGCGTTCAAGCTCGTCGACAAGGTCTCGATCCACTACAACATCGGCCACCTCGCCACGACGCAGGGGGACACGATGGATCCGCAGGGCAAGTACCTGATCGCGATGAACAAGTGGTCGATCGATCGCCACACCAACGTCGGCCCGCTGCATCCGCAGAACTTCCAGCTGATCGACATCTCCGGTCCGAAGATGGAGCTGCTCGCGGACATGCCGATCGGGTTCGGCGAGCCGCACTACGCGCAGCTGATCAAGGCCGACACGCTGAAGGCGCACGAGGTCTACCAGGCCGGCGTGTCCCCCGCGTCCAACCGCAAGTCGCCGGACTCGATCGCCGGCGAGAAGGAAGCGCGCATCGTCCGCCGCCCGGGCGTGGTGGAAGTCTGGATGAACGTGGTGCGCAGCCACTTCACGCCCGACATCGTCAGCGCCAAGGTGGGGGACAAGGTCATCGTCCATCTCACCAACGCGGAATCGACCCCGGACGCGACGCACGGCTTCGCCGTCCCGACCAAGAACGTCATGGTCAGCCTCGATCCCGGCGAGACGACGACGGTGGAGTTCACCGCCGACAAGCCGGGCACCTACTCCTTCTACTGCACGGAATTCTGCTCGGCGCTGCATCTCGAGATGCAGGGCTGGCTGATCGTCGAGAAGTGAGGCTCCGATGCGTCTCGCGTTCATCGTCTTCGCGGTGCTCGCCGCCGCCGGTTGCCGGACGGCAGCCGACGGTCCGCCGGCGATCGAGATCGATCGCAGCGCCTGCAGCCACTGCGGGATGTTGATCAGCGAGCGGATCTACGCCGCGGCGTACCAGGCCGCCGATTCGGACGCGCGAGTGTTCGACGACATCGGCTGCCTCGTCGCCGCGGCGCGCAAAGAGGAGAGGCGCACGATGCGCTTCTGGTTTCACGATGCGGCGGACGGCGGGTGGATCGACGGCAGCGTCGCGGCATTCGCCGTCTCGCCCGCCATCCGGACGCCGATGGGCGGCGGCATTCTCGCCTACCGCGACCTGGCGTCGGCCACCGCCGCCGCGCGGCAGCACCGCGGAGAAGCCGTGGCGACGCTGGGCGGGCTGTTGCAGCGAAGGGGAGAACGCCGATGAGATCCGCACGCGCGATCCGTTTCTCGGTCGCCGCCGCCGCCGCGGCGCTGATCGGACTGTCGACGCAGCTGCCGCTGTGGACGCTGAAGATGGAGGCCCCGCAGTATCGCCACGGCCTGTTCCTGCACGTCTTCGGCACCGGGATGACCGGCGACGTCCGCGAGCTGAGCATCCTCAACCACTACATCGGCATGCCGCCGATCGAAGCGCCGGCGCTCGAGACGTCGCTGTTCCCGATCGGCATCGCCTTTCTGCTGGCGCTGACCCTGCTGTCGCCGCTGCACCGGTGGGTCCGGCGGGCGGCGGTGGCGGCGACGGTGGCGGTGCCGCTGTCGATCCTGGCGGATCTGCAGTGGCGCCTCTATTCGTTCGGCCACAGCCTCGATCCGAAAGCGCCGATCCGCCTCAAGCCGTTCACGCCGCTCGTGCTCGGCGAGACGCACATGGGGAACTTCGAGTCGCACGGGATGGTGTCGTGGGGCTTCTGGAGCCTGGTGGCTGCCGCCGTGCTGCTCGTCCTCGCCGAGCGCATCAGCAACGGCTTCCTGCGCCGGGGCACCCGCCCGAGCAGGGACGCCGGCCTGGGCGTCGCCGCGGGGCTGGCCGTGCTCCTGCTCGGACCGGCGCAGCTGTCGGCACAATCCGCCGGCGCGCTCCAAGCGCGCATCGACGCCGCGCCGCGCGGCGCCACGGTCGTCGTGCCCGCCGGCCACTACGCGGGCCCGATTGCCATTCGCGGGCCGCTCACGCTCACCGCCGAGGGGGCCGTCACCATCGACGGCGGCGGCAGGGGGAGCGTGGTGACGATCACGGGCGACCAGGTGACCTTCCGCGGATTCGCGGTGCGCAACAGCGGGCGCGACGTCACCGAGGAGGCGGCCGGAATCAAGGCCACCGGCAACGGCCACCGCATCGAGCAGAACGACGTGCGCGACGTGTATTTCGGCATCCACCTCGGCAACGGATCGTACGTGACCGTGCGCGGCAACCGGATCGTTCCCGGCGAGCGGCACGGCGCGCGCCCCGGCCATGGCATCAGCGCCTGGCATCTCCGCGACAGCGAGATCGCCGCCAACCAGATTGCCGACGCCCGCGACGGCATCTATCTCTCGTTCACCGATCGGGTGACGGTCACGGGCAACCGGGTGACGCGCTGCCGCTACGGCCTGCACTCGATGTATTCGCACGAGGCGCGCTTCGAGGGGAACGAGGCTGCCGCCAATCTGCTCGGCGCCGCGTTGATGATGTCGGACCGCCTGGTGCTCAAAGGGAATCGCATCCGCGAGCACCGGGCCGGCCCTGCCGCCTACGGCGTGCTGTTGAAGGACATCGGCGGGCTGATCGCGGAAGACAATCACATCGTCGCCAATCGCGTCGGCATCTACGCCGAATCGGTTCCGGCGGACGGGACCGGCGAAGCGGTGTTCGCCGGCAATCTCATCGCCGGCAACGAGACCGGCCTGGCGCTGCAGAGCACCGCGGCGCTGACCCTGACACGCAACCGCATCGCGGAGAACCTCGCCGACGTTCGTCCGCTGGGACGGCAGCTGTCGGCGGGCATGCGGTGGACGCGGGACGGCCGCGGCAATTCCTGGAGCGCCTATCGCGGCTACGACGCGGACGGCGACGGCATCGGCGATCAGCCGCACCGCGTCGAAGACGCGCTCGACGCTCTCATCCGGCGCAGTCCGATGACGCAGGCGTTCCTCTATACGCCGGCGCATCTCGCGCTCGAGGCGGCGGCGCGCCTGTTTCCGCTCTTCCGCCAGCCGCCGGTGCTGGTCGACGAGCGCCCGCTCATGACCGTGAACGGAGTGCTGCGATGATTGCGATCGAGGGAGTCCGCAAGAACTACGGCCGCCGTGAGGCGCTCGCCGACGTCTCGCTGGACCTGTATCCGGGGGAAGTGACGCTCCTGCTCGGCGCGAACGGCGCCGGCAAGTCCACGCTGCTGCGCTGCCTCCTCGGCATCACCAGCTTCGAAGGGTCGATCCGCATCGGCGGGCTCGATCCGCTGGCCGACGGCCGCGCGGTGCGCGCGCTGGTCGGTTACATGCCGCAGAGCGGCGGGCTGCACCCGGATCTCACCGTCAAGGAAACGATCGAGTTCTACGCCGGCATCCGCCGCGCCTCGGTGGAGCGCGGCGTCGAGCTGGTCAGCGAGGCCGGTCTCGACCGATACCTGCAGACCAGGGTCGGCGAGCTGTCGGGCGGTGCGAGGCAGCGTCTCGGCTTCGCGCTCGCGCTGCTCACGGATCCGCAGATTCTCGTGCTCGACGAGCCGACCGCGAGCCTCGACGCCGCCAGCCGGCGATGGCTGGCGCAGCGCCTGCGGGCCGCGGCCGACGAAGGGCGCACGGTGCTGGTTTCGACGCACGCCGGGCAGGAGCTGATCGAGGCCGGCGACTGCCAGGTGCAGTTGGAGGATGGCCGCGTCAGCGCGGTGACGCGGCGCGGGACCCGGGAATGGCCGCAGCGCGCGCCGGCGCTCCCGTCCGCGCCGGGCGGCAGCATCCGGCCGATCGTACGCAAGGAACTGCGCGACGCGATCACCAACCGCTGGGTGATCGCCTATGCGGCGCTGCTCGCGGCGCTCGGGTTCGCCGCCACTGCCACCGGGCTCGACAGCGCCTCGGGGCTCGCGGTGCAGGCGTTCGGACGGACGACCGCGACGTTGATGAACCTGTGCCTGCTGCTCGCGCCGCTCGTCGCCGTGTTGATGGGTGCGGCGTCGATCGCCGGCGAGCAGGAGCGCGGCACGCTCGAGCACCTGCTCGCGCAGCCGCTCACGCGGACGGAGCTGCTGCTCGGGAAGCACGCCGGGCTGGTGGTCGCGGTGTCGGCCGCCACCGTCGCGGGCTTCCTGCCGGCAGGCGTGCTGATCGCGGTTGCCGCCGAGCCCTCGATGCTGGCGCACTACCTGATTTTTCCCGTCATCGCCGCGCTCGCCGCCGCCGCCATGGCGGGCATCGGCCTGCTCGTCTCGGTCACGAGCCGATCGGGCGTGCAGGCGCAGGGGACGGCCGTGTTCGTCTGGTTCGCGTTCGTGCTGCTCTACGACCTGGTGCTGATGGGCACGCTCGCGTTCAGCGGCCTGCCGGTGCAGGCGGTCTCGGCGCTGCTCGTTGCCAATCCCGTCGATGCGGCGCGGGTGCTCGGCGTGCTCGCGCTCGAGCCGGATCTCTATCTGCTCGGCCCGGCCGGCGCGTTTCTCGTGGCGCGCCTGTCGCAGGCCGGCGCCGCCGCCCTGCTGCTCGGGGCGCTGGCCGGCTGGAGCCTCGTGCCGGTGGCCGCGGCAGTCGTCACGTTTTCACGTCCGCTGAGGAGGGTCCGTAGTCATGAAGAGAGGAAGACGGTTGGTCATGCTGCTGTCGGTGGGCGCGCTCGCCGCCGCGATTGCGTGCGCGTCGGAGGACGGCTCGTCTGACGCACCGCCGAATGGGAAAACGCCGCCCGCCGCCGCGGCGCCGGCCAAAGCGACGCCCGCGGCGCTCGAGCGCGGACGCACTTTGTACAAGACGACGTGCGCGGCCTGTCACGGCGAGAGCGGCAAGGGCGACGGACCCGGCGCCGGGGTGCTCAAACCGCCGCCGCGCGATCACACCGATCGCGCTTACATGAGCACGCTGAGCGACAAGGAGATCGGCGACGTGATCAGGATGGGCGGCGCGATCAGGGGCAAGCCGCTGATGCCGAGCAATCCGCAGATCAACGGCGACGACCTGGCGGCGCTCGTCGCCTACGTCCGATCGCTGAGCGAGCCCGGCCGGTGAGCGATCCGCGGTCACTCGCCCGCCGCGGCGGCGAGCGCGGCGCGATCGAGGACGACGAACCCGTCCTTGTCGGTGTGGACGATCGCGTCCTTGTTCCACCGGCTCATGATCCGGATCGCCGTCTCGATGGTGGTGCCGGTCATGTCGGCCAGCTCCTGCCGCGAGAGGGCGAGCGGGATGAACGTGCCGCCGCGCTCCTGGCGCCCCATGTCGGTGGCCAGCTTCAGGAACAGCCGCGCGAAGCGGGGCTCGATGCGGGACCCCGACAGATCGGCCACACGGTTGGTCAGTTCCACCAGCCGCATCGTCAGGCCGAGCATCAGCCCGCGGACGAGCGAGGGATGCGCTTCCAGCAGCCGGAAGAAGACGGCGCGCGGGATCACGACGCAGACGGTGTCCTCCAGGGCGATCGCGCTCGCCGGAAACGGCCGCCCGTCATAGGCCGCCACGGCGCCGAGCGGATCCCCCTTCCCGAACACCTCGAGGATGACCTCCTTGCCGCTGGGCAGCAGCTTGAAGATCTTCACGCGGCCCGAGGCAATGGTGTAGAACGCGTCCGACGGCGTGTCCTGCTCGAAGAGGACCTGTCCCTTCTCGTACCGCTTGACGGCGGCCGCCTGCGCGACCGTCCGCAGATCCTCGGGCGACAGCCGCTGAAACACCGGCGTCGTCCGCAGGATCCCCTCGACTTCCGCCACGTCCTGGCGCATCCGACGATTGTATGACGACCGTCATAGCGCAGCCGCCGCCGCCGGTGCAGGCTAGCCAGGACGCCAGTTCTTTTTTCCGAGGAGATCTCATCATGCGACTCTGCGCCGCTCTCATATTGGTCCTCGCCTCCGCTTCCGGCCCGGCCGCCCGCGCCGCCGCCGATCCGCCGCGCACGCTCGATCTGGTGGCCACCGACGACATGAAATACAGCGTGCCGACGCTGACCGCGCGGCCCGGTGAACAGATCCGGATCCGCCTGACGGTCAAGAGTGCGCTTCCCAAGCTCGCGATGGCGCACAACGTCGTGGTGCTGAAGATCGGCACCGACGTGGCCAAGCTGGTCGCGGAAGGGGCGCCGCACCGCGCCACCGATTTCATCCCGCCGGCGATGACGAGCAGCGTGATTGCGCGCACGGCGCTTGCCGGGGCGGGGGAAGTGGTGCAGGTGGTATTCACCGCGCCGGCCAAGCCCGGCCGCTACCCGTTCATCTGCTCGTTCCCCGGCCACTATCAGTCCGGGATGAAAGGAACGCTGGTCGTGAAGTGACCCGCCGGCGGGGCCGCGCCGGCCCCGCCGAGGGTCCTGACCGGCGCCTGCCGAAAATACCGTCTCGACCCGATAGCGTTCGCCCGGGGGCGCGGCTACGCTGACCGGTGGGCGACGTCGCACGCGCAGACGCCGAGTCCCGTTGACCCGCGGGACACCCGCCGCGGGCGACGTTGCCCAGGAGGTCCTGTCGCCATGCGGCTCGCGTTCTTATTGCTTCCGCTCCTCGGGATTGGCGCGGCGGGCGCGCCGCCGCCGCCGGCTTCGCCGGAGCTTGCCAGGAAACTGATGTCGGTGATGGCCGAGCGCGGCCTGCAGACGATGGCCGCTCGCGATCCGGCCGCCTCCGACCGGTTCGTGGCGGCGATGGCGTTTCCCGGCGTCCAGCTGCTGGTCGTCGCCGGCCGGCACACCTCGCCGATGCTGGTCGAGTCGCAGCTTGCGCACAAGCAGTTCGCCGAGGTCTACGCCGAGCTCCAGTCGGCAGCGGTTGCCGACGGCAAGCTGTTCTTCCAGGACATGGGCGGAGACGGCCTGGAGGGGAACACCGAGGCCGTGGACGTCATGTACGAGCAGGGCTCGAAGCAGACGCTGTTCGACGGCGACTGGAAACGGATGAAGCTGTCGAAGGAAGCCTACGAGAAGCGGCTGTCCGAGGCGGATCAGCGCTACACCGAGCTTCTGAAGATCCTCGTCTCCTCAGTCTCGAAGACCGACTGAGGCTCGCCGCACGCGCGGGCGTGGCCGCGAACCGTTCCCTTCCGTCGCGCGCGTGGCGGGGGAAACCATCGTCAGCAGGTGCGCCGGCGCGCCCGCCGGCGTGCCCTCGAGGCGCGCGTCCCACGCCGACAGCAGCGCGGCCATGGCCGTCCTGGACTCCTGCAGGCGTGCGAGTTGCGTGTCCATCTCCTCGAGCAGCCGCTGCCCGGCGGCACGCACCGATCGACACGGCGGATTGCCCCTGTCCCGCGCCCGCAGGAAACCCGCCAGCTCCTTCGAGGTGAAGCCGAAACGGATGGCATGGCGCACGAACAGCACTCGGGCGACGCTCTCCTCCGAGTAGCGGCGGAACCCGCCGGCCGTCCGGGGGGCGGGGGACAGCAGCCCGACGCGCTCGTAGTAGCGGATGAGATCCGGGCTGACGCCGGCGCGCCGCGCCGCTTCGCCGATGCCGAAACCTGGTCCGGGCACGGGCCATCGTACACCCTGGAACCGTTCCAGACTCAACCGGCGACGACCCTGACGCCCTTGCGCCGCGTCAGCGGTGCCTGATCGTCCAGAGAAACAGCGCCGTCCCGTGCTCCGCGGTGGCGCCTGTCCTGACGTCAGTATCTCTTATGCTGGCTGCGCAGGATCGATTGCCGCGACTCGTCTCTGTTCTGACCGCATTGCTGCCCGGCCTCGCCATCTGGCTGTCGTTCGGCTCACTCGCCGTGACGGCCGCCGTCGACGGACGGAGGATCGGACTGCTTCCGCCCCTGTGGTCGCTCGGCATCTCGCTGGCGGCGAGCGTCGCCGTGGTTCACGGGGCCCGCAGGCTCGGACGTTCGACGCACGTCGCGAGCTGGGCGCTGCTGATCCTGCTGCCCTGGCTGCCGGTCCCCGTTCCTGACGTCTTCCTCATCTGGACTGGTCCGATCGTCGTGCTCGTCTGGATGGCGATCGCCGGATGCGCGCTGCCGCCGTGGCTGCGCGCGGGCAAGCCGCGAGCGTTCGAGTTCCTCCTGGATGCACGCGTCGCACCGCGTATGGCGTGCGCGCTCGCGTTCGTGGCGTCGCTCCTGATCCACGCCAGACAGCAACTGCCGCCGACGGGGGACGAGCCGCATTACCTGTTGATCGCACACAGCGTCGTGGTCGATCGCGACCTCGAGGTGTCGAACAACTACGAACGGGGTGACTACCTGGCCTACTACGCCGGTCTGCTGCGGCCTCATTACGCAGCCCCGGCCAGGGATGGAGCGTTGTATTCGCTGCACGGGCAAGGCCTGCCCGTGCTGATCGCCCCCACGCTCGCGATTGGCGGCTACCGGGCGGTCGTGTGGTGGATCGCGGCGATTGGCGCCGTGGGAACGCTGTTCGTGTGGAAGGCCGCGCACGCGCTGACCGCGAACGTGGCGAGCGCCTGGTTTGCGTGGGCCGCCTCCGCGTTGACCGCCCCGGTGGTCCTTCACAGCACGCTCGTCTATCCCGATTCGGTGGCGGGCACGGTGCTGGCCGCCGGCGTGCTGGCGATGCTGACCGCGGCGTCGCTCTCGGCGGTGGGCGCGGCGGCGCTTGGCGCCGGGATCGGACTGCTGCCGTGGCTGCACATCCGGCTGGCGCCGGCGGCGGTGATTCTCCTGGCGGCGGTGGCGGCGCGGATCGTCGGCGCGCCGGGCGGCTGGCGGCGATGGTGGAGGGTCCTGCTCGCGTTGGCGCTTCCCATCGGCGTGAGCGCGGCCGCGTGGCTGCTGTTCTTCGGCCGGCTGTACGGCACGCTCGATCCGCTGGCGCCGTTCCACGCTCGCGCCCCGCTGCGATTCGATCTCGTCCTCGACGGGCTGGCGGGACTGGCGGCCGATCAGGAATTCGGGCTGATTCCAAACGCTCCCGTGCACGCGCTGTGGATCGCCGGCGCGGCGGCGCTCTGGAGAGTGAACAGGCGTCTGCTCGTCGAACTCGCCGCCTTGACCGTGCCCTATGTGGTCGCGGTCGCGGCATTTCCGGACTGGTTCGGAGCGTCGACGCCGGCGCGGTATCTGACGCCGCTGGTGTTTCCGATGTCGGTGACCGTCGCGTCGCTGTGGGCGAGGCAGGACGGGTTCGGCCGATCGCTGAGCGCGGCGCTCCTGGTCGTCAGCGTCCTGATCGCCGTCGCGTTCGGCTTCGGCGCGCAGGGCACGCTGGCCTACAACGCGGCGCTGGGCCGATCGGCGTTGCTCGACTGGCTGGCGCCGCTGGTCAACCTTCCGGGCGGATTCCCCAGCTACTTTCGCGCCATACCCGCCGAGGGTCCGGTCCGCGGCACGGTGGTGAAGGAACTGCTGGTTCCCGCCGCGATCTGGGCCGGCATCTGGATCCTCGCGTGGCGGGGCTCGCGGCGGATTGCCAGATGGTGGACGCCGGCGGGATTCGGCCGGCCGGCTCTCGCGGCGGGATCCGTGGTGCTGGTCGTGTCGGCGGCGGTCGCGGGCACATGGGCGTTCGCACAAGCGCCGCACGTCCTGGCGACGCGGAGTCAGCTCGCGCTCATCGCGCGTGAGAGTCCCCGGGCGACGCCGCGGGGTGTCCAGTTCCTGCCGCTGCGCGTGTTCGCCGCGGAAGACGTGCTGCCGCGCATGGAGGTGTCCACGTCGCTGCTGGAGACGCCGCGCCCCGGCGTGCTGTTGGCGCTCGATGAGGTGCCGCCGGGCGACTATCGGCTGCGCCTCCGGTTCGCGTCCGAGCCGCGCGGCGAAATCCGGCTGGCGATCGGCGAGTCCGGCATGCCGCTGGAATCGTGGCAGGCCGCGGCCGCCGAGAACACCTACAGCTTTCATCTCCCGATCCGCGCGTCGCGGCTCGTCGTGACCGGCGACGCGGCCGCCGCAGGCTCGATCCGCACCGTTGCGGCCGTCCCGATCCGGCACCTCGCGGACACGTGGGCCGGGGCGACACGCGCGCGCGCGGCGGCGCGCTACGGACGCGTCGCGATCTACGCGATCGACAATCGCATCGCCGTTGAACCGGACGGCTTCTGGGTGCTCGGCGGACGTCAGCCCGATGTGGTGATGACGACCGACGGTTCACGTTCGGATCTCCGGCTCGAGGTGTCGAACGTCTCCGTGCGCAACCGCGTGCGCGTCTCGCACGGATCGTGGTCGGAGACGCGGGACCTCGCACCCGACGAACGGTGGATCGTCACCGTGCCGCTGGCGAACGCGGACTCCACCACGGTCGTGAACTTCAGAGTGGAGCAGGGGGCGACGATCGCCGGGCGATCGTTGGGCTGCCGCATCCGGATCGTCGACTAGCGCGCACTGACATTCACCAGGTCAGCTTGACGAACGAGACACTCTTGCGCGGGAGATCGAACGTCTCGGTGACGCGCCCGTCGCGGCCGATCGTCACCGGCCGGGCCGGCGTCAGCGGCTGCAGCGCGCTCGCCCGCTCCAGTTGCTCGTACTGGGCGGGCGTCGGCGCCTGCGGCGATCCCATCTTCAGCCAGGCCGCGTACGAATTGCTGTGAGTGTCGTCAATCCGGCTGTGCGCCAGCGTCGCGCGCCCGGCCGGCAGCCCCTCGATCGTCAGCGCGATCGGCGCCGCCGGCGCCGGCACGTCGTCGTCGTGATAGTTCCAGATCAAGACCGTGGCCGACCGCGCCGACCGTGCCGCCAGCGCGGAGATGTCGGGCGCGCCGCGCACGCCCTTGTCGCGAATCTCCTCGACCCTGAGGCCCGCCGAGCTGATCGCTTCCACGCGATCGCCGGTCATCTGGCCGAGCATGCGGAACGTGTTGAGCACCGGCTTGGCGATGCCGTTGGTCGCGAGATCGCGGAAGCCATCGAAGTACGGCTGATCCTCGAAGAGGAAGGCCCAGGTGACGGCACCGAGCAGGTTCACCTGGTGCAGATCGGCCAGCTCGTAGGTGCGGGCGATCTGCAGCGCCGTGTAGGTCGGAAACATCGTGCCGTTGCGGTAGCCGTTCTGCGGGTAATGGGTGACGCCGCAGGCGGCGCAGCCCTCCGGATCGGACTCGCCGATCACCAGCGGCGTCTTCGCGTACATCGGAAACTCCCTGACGACCGCGAAGTGGTTGTTGATGCTGCGAAGCTGGCTGGCGACGCCCATGCGGACGCGATTGTCGACGAAGGTGGGGCTGCCCTTGGCGTGGAAGGTGATGACGTCGAGCGGCGTCCCGATCCGGCCGGTGGCGTAGTTGGTGCCCGCCGACGTGTGCTGCAGGAACGAGCGCAGCATGTTCTGCGCGCCGCCGGTGACTTCGGGCCCGCCGATCCGCGCCGACGGCAGGGCGCGGCGCACGCCCTCGACCGTGAAGTCGTAGAGCCGGTTGAACTCGTCGCGGCGCGTCTGCGCCTTCTGTGCGGCCAGCGGATCGCCGCGGCCGCCGCCGGGTCCGACCGAGCCGCTCCAGTAGCCGATGTCAGGCTCGTTCCACAGCTCGAACCACCAGCTCTCGACTTCGCGCCGGCCGTACTTCTCGACGAAGTGGCGCGTCACCCGGTAGCAGAGCTCTTCCCACTTCTTGTAGTCCTTCGGCGCGTAGGTCCATCCCGTGTAGATGTCGTTGTAGGGATCGCCGGGCTTCCAGAAATGCCGGTACGGCACGCCCGCCGGCGCCGACGACAACGCCTCGGGCATGAAGCCGAGCTGGACGAACGGCTTCATCCTGCGAGCCACGTAGGCGTCCACGATCCGGTCGAGGATCGTCCAGTCATAGACCGGGTTGCCGCGGGTGTCCTCGGTGTAGACGTTCGTCGAGCCCCACTTCAGGGCGTGTGTGCCGTCGCCCGATGTGAGCAGGTTGTGGACGCGCACGAAGACGGGCACCGGGCTCAGCGCCTGTAGCTGCGACAGCAGCTTCTGGCCGTTCCGGGTATAGGTGTAATTCGGCTCGTCGTGGCCGAACCAGGCCCAGAAGGGATGCATCGGTCCCTTCTTGACGGCGGTGTCGACGCGGATGGTGACGGGATCGTTATGCGTCGGGCGGTGCGGGTCGAGCGTCGCCGCCGCCAGAGCGAGTACCGCGAGTGCCGGGATCCATCGCATGGCCCCAGCATAATCGCAGCCGTGCGCCAGGGTGGACGATCAGGTGTCGTCAGTCGTGCATGGATCTCGTGTCACCGGACCGCCAGTTCGGGCAGTTGCCGCGCCACGTCCTCGCGCGGCTTCGTCCGGATAGCGGCCAGGCGGCCGAAGATGCCGGCGGCCCCGCCGCTCTTCGGGTTAATACGCCGCAGCGCCGCATCCATGGCGTCTGGCGGCACAGGTCCCTTGTCGGGAAAGTACCCGCGGAGGTGCATCTGGTTCCATTCGGGCATGCCCGGCTGCGCGTACCTGACGGAGACGGTCTCCAACGCGATGAAATTCAAGAGCATGTCGTCCCGGATGAGCTGCGCGAGTGCCGGCCCGTTGTTCGTCCGCATCGTCTCCCGGTATTCGTTCAGCGCCTCCGGTGTGTCCCGCACCGCGATGTACTCCACGATGAACGGGACCGTGAACTCCGTGGCTGCACCAGGCAGACGGGTCCCGGGGGCCGGCCTCGGGTAATAAGAGTTGGGGGTCGAACGAAGTACTTCCACGCGGCGCGTCTCGATCCCGGGCGCATCCTCGCAGCGCGTGCCGATCGGCCGCTCGCCCTCACGATTCTCCTCGGCCTTGAAAAATGTCTCAGGCGTTGCCGACGGTTCGAGGTGACTCAGGAGCAGGAAGTTCCAGGCGGGCACGTCGGGCGCCGCGAGGCGGACCGAGACGGTCTCGAACACGCTGTGGTCTGCGAGCAGCCCGTTACGCTTCATCTGTTGCCAGACCGGAAGCTTTTTCTGCCGCAGGCATGCTACGAAGGCATCGCGCCCCGCTGCGCTCACCGAAAGCGTGCGGGCGACATAGACCGCGGGGTCGTCCGGCTTACGAGGCTCCTGCTCAGTCTTGCCGGCACCGGAACTCTCGTCAGGCCGGCCGATTGCGGCAAGGGCGAGCGCCAGGACGAGCAGCATTTGCCGTTTCGATCTCATTCGCCCTCCAAAGCCACAGATGCCCTGCCGATCCGGCATCTGCGTCCTCTGACACGCGCAATTACGGCTTGCCGAAGAAGGGGAACAGCCGTCGAATTTCCTCCGCGGTCGGGCGGCGTCCGTATTCCGAGATCTCGAATGCTTCCGCATACTGCACGGCATCGCCCGGCTTCGCGCCGTACAGCTCGCGCAGCTTGTCCCGGAAACGCTGCGCGGTGCCGGCGAAGCGTCTCTTGAATCCCTCGCGAACCTCCGTCTTCCGGCGCGCTTTGCCTGGCTCGTCGTCGGGTACGAGGGCCGGGCCGCCGTTCGCTCCGCCCTCGTAGAACTGCGACGGCATCGCCTCCACCGCCGCCAGTTTCTTCTCCACGACGTCATCGATCGCCACGACGATGTCGGCACGGAGCGGAGCGGGCTGGGTGAAGCGATCCTCGTACGAGAGGAACACGGGGTTGCGCTCCAGGTGGGGCGTGTCGGGGCAGAAGAACGGGACGGTGACCATATACGAGGCGTCCCGGACGAGTACGCCGACCGCCCGGTGATCGGGGTGGTAATCTTCCGGCCGGTGTCCCAGCACGATGTCCGCCTTCCAGTCGCGGATGAGGCGTGTAATCGTCCGGCGGTTCTCCAGCGTCGGTTCCAGTTCGCCGTCGTGGAGATCCAGCACCTGCGTCGTGATCCCCAGAAGCTTCGCCGCCTGCTGGACTTCCTGCGTGCGGCGGCGCGCCAGAGGACCGCCGGCCTCCCGCCAGTGGCCGATGTCGCCGTTGGTCACCGAGACGAACTTGACGTGATGGCCGAGCGCGGCCCACTTCGCGGCCGTGCCCGCCAGCCGGAGCTCGTTGTCATCCGGATGCGCGCCGAACGCGATGATCCGCAGCTTCGGCTCCTGCGCCGACGATGGAATGCCGCTGCCACAGACGCCGACGATGGCAATCGCTGCGATCAAGCCTGTCGGTTTGCACATAGTTTCTCCTTGTCTCAACATATACCGTGAACCACGGGCGGAGAGGCCGTGTATGATGCGCGATCCGGAGTCGAGAGCCATGATGATGACCCGTCGTTCGGCGTTGGGCCGCGTCGCGGGCGGCGCGGCATTCCTGTCCGCCTCAATCGCCTCCCTGGCGGAACGTCTGGACGCCGCCGGGATTCAGCTCAAAGGCCGGGTGCGCCACTCGGTCTGCAAATGGTGTTACCCCAAGGTCAGCCTCGACGATCTCTGCCGCGAGGGCAAGAGGTTCGGCCTCGCGTCGGTCGAACTGCTCGAGGTGAAGGACTTCGAGACCCTGAAGAAACACGACATGGCGTGCGCGATGGTCAGCGGCGTTCCCGGGGGCATCACGGCGGGCCTGAATCGCCTGGAGAACCACGACCGGATCGCTGCCTTCTTCGAGGACACCGCGCCAAAGGTGGCGGCCGCGGGATTTCAGAACATCATCTGCTTCTCCGGCAATCGCGGCGGGATGTCGGACGAGCAGGGGCTCGAGCACTGCGCGATCGGCCTCAAGCGCATTGCGCGGATCTGCGAGAAGCACAAGGTGCTCGCCGTGATGGAGCTGCTCAACAGCAAAGTCAACCACCCCGACTACATGTGCGACCACACGCTGTGGGGCGTCGAATTGTGCAAGCGCGTCGGGTCGGAGCACTTCAAGCTGCTCTACGACATCTACCACATGCAGATCATGGAGGGGGACATCATCGCGACGATTCAGAAGTTCCATCCCTTCATCGCGCACTACCACACCGGCGGCGTTCCCGGCCGCCACGAGATCGACGAGACGCAGGAGATCAACTACCCGGCCGTCATGAAGGCCATCGTCGACACCGGCTTCACAGGGCATGTCGCGCAGGAGTTCGTGCCGGCGCGGCCTGACGTACTGGCGTCACTCAAACAAGGTGTGACGATCTGCGACGTGTGAGCTCTGCCGGCGACGTCCGGCGAGCCGGGCGCGGTGCTGGCCGGAGACGTCGGCCTCAAACCAACTAATTTGGTGAGAATTCTTCGGCGAATCCCTCGTTGCATGGAGGGCCCTTGCAGTAGAAGTCGCAAGTTGATTCGTATCAACAACAACCATCGTCACCCATCCGTTAACGAGACGGAGACGGGCGAGCGGACGGCAGGTCTATCGCGGGCTCGCGCGCGGCGATCATCTGCGCTGATCGTGCGGCACGACCACCGAGGTCGTGGCGGTTGCGGTAGCGCCGTCCGCGGTTCGGGCGTCGATGACG
Organism: Vicinamibacterales bacterium; assembly: GCA_035699745.1. Lineage (NCBI taxonomy): Bacteria > Pseudomonadati > Acidobacteriota > Vicinamibacteria > Vicinamibacterales > Vicinamibacterales bacterium. The sequence continues at coordinate 47 of DASSPH010000072.1, read as the reverse complement.
ATGGTGAACTGGCGCCCATCCGGATCGTTGCCCCGTCGCGATGTCGG
>DASSPH010000071.1 GCA_035699745.1 Vicinamibacterales bacterium | reverse complement strand
GACGGGTTCGGGGTTCGACGGGTTCGGGGTTCGACGGGTTCGGGGTTCGACGGGTTCGGGGGTTCGAACCGAAGAACCCCGAACCCGAAGAACCCGTAGAACCCGTAGAACCCGTAGAACCCGTTATATGATCTCCAAGTTATGGATACCGTTAACCTTACGATCGACGGCCGCCCGCTTGCCGTAGCCCGGGGCAAGACCGTGCTGCAGGCCGCGATCGAGCACGGCATCAAGGTTCCCTACTACTGCTACCACCCCGGGCTCGGCATCGACGGCTCCTGCCGCGTCTGCCTCGTGAAGATCGAGAAGATGCCCAAGCTGCAGACGGCGTGCTCGACGCCGGTGGCGGAGGGGATGACCGTTCTCACCGACACGCCCGACGTCGTCGAGGCGCGGGCCAGCGTGTTCGAGTTCCTGCTCATCAACCACCCGCTCGACTGCCCGGTGTGCGACAAGGGAGGCGAGTGTCCGCTGCAGGATTTCTCCTATTCGTTCGGGCCGAATGAAAGCCGGATGGAGTTCCCGCGCCGCGTGTTCGACGGCGAAGGGGTGAAGGCGGACGTCGACTTCGGGCCGACGCTGATGTTGAACCGCAACCGCTGCATCCTGTGCACGCGGTGCGTGCGCTTCATGAAGGAGATTGACGGCGACCCGCAGATCAACATCACCGATCGCGGCTACGGCAGCGAGATCGCGACGTTCCAGGAAGAAGGCGTGCACTCGCTCCTGTCCGGGAACCTGATGGACGTCTGCCCGGTGGGCGCGATCACCACGCGCGACTACCGGTTCAAGTCGCGGCCGTGGGACAACCCGGACGCCATCGACACCATCTGCACGTTCTGCGAGAAGGGCTGCAACACCACGGCATGGCTGAAAGCCAAGCCCGAGTGGGCCAAGGGGGCGCGTCTCGCGCGCGTGACGCCGCGCTACAACCCGGAGGTCAACGACTACTGGATGTGCGACATCGGCCGCTTCGATTACCACTGGATCGAAGGGGACGATCGGCTGCGGCGCGCGCTGGTGCGCAAGGACGGCGGCGATCTCGAGCCGGTCGACATGCGCGAGGCGCTGGCCAAGCTGGCCGACCGCGTCACTGCCGCCGGAGGTCCGCCGGCGCTGCGCTTCCTGATCTCGGCGCACGCATCAGTCGAGGAGCTCTTCCTGGTCGGCCGTCTCGGCGGGGCGTTCGGACTGCCCGAGGACGGCGTCGCGATCAGCTGGCGGACGCGCGTGAAGCCGCAGCCGCCGCAGACGAAATTCAGGATTCCGCCCGTCGACGCGCCCAACGTGAAGGGCGCGCAGGATCTCGGCTTCCCCGCGCGCGCCACGTCCGCCGGCGAGCCCGACCTCGCCGACTTCCGGCGCCAGGTCGAATCGGGCTCGGTGCCGGCGCTGTTCGTGTTCGATCCGGGTCCCGCCGGCTCGATCGGCGATGTGAGCTGGGTCATCGAGGCGCGCAGGTCGGACAAACTGCCGCTGCTGATCGTGCAGGGCGCGCTGCTGACCGATCTGGCGCGTGCCGCCGATATCGTGCTGCCGGGCGCGACCTCGTACGAGAAGGACGCGACCTACGTCAACCAGCAGGGACGTCTGCAGGCGGCGGCGCGGGCGCTGACGCCGCCCGGCGACGCGCAGGACGACTGGCAGCTCTTCGTGAACCTCGGGCTCGCGCTCGGCGCGGCGCTGGACTACACGAGCAGCGCGCACGTGCGGTCGGACATCGCCCGTGCGATGCCGGAAGGGACGCCGTACGCGTCGATCGGCGAGATCGCATTCGCTCGCCCGGTCACCGCGAGGAACTGGCTCCAGGCGTCGAACCCGTCGGAGCGCTGGAAGTGGGACGTGCTGTTCCAGGACCTGCCGCCGGTGAAGTTCCTCGGACGCCCCGAGCCGACGTCCATTCCAGCGTCGGCGATCCGCATGCGCAAGATCGACTAGGTGGGCACCGAAGTCTCGCTCATCGCGGCGTTCGCGGCAGGCTTCCTGTCGTTCGTCTCGCCGTGCGTCCTGCCGCTGATCCCCGGCTACATCTCCTTCGTGTCGGGGGTCTCGGTCGAGGAGATGCGCGGCGACGCCGCACCGGCGGCCTCTCGCGTCCAGGTGTTCGTCACCTCTCTCGCCTTCGTGATCGGCTTCTCCCTGGTGTTCATCGCCCTGGGGGCATCGGCGACCGCGATCGGCAAGTTCCTGTTCGCCAAGCTGCCGCTGCTCAGCAAGATCGCCGGCGTGATCCTGATCGTCTTCGGCCTGCACACGATGGGCGTTTTCCGGCTCGCGTTCCTCGAGACCGAGAAGCGCGTCCACTCGCAGCGGAAACCGGCGGGGCCGCTGGGCGCGATGCTCGTCGGCGTCGCCTTCGCCTTCGGATGGACGCCGTGCATCGGCCCGATCCTCGGCGGCATCCTGGCGATTGCCGGCTCGCGCAACTCGGTCAACGAGGGGATCACGCTGCTCGCGATCTACTCCCTCGGCCTCGGCATTCCGTTCCTCATCACCTCGCTGGCGATCAATCAGTTCTTCGGCGCGGCCAGGAAGATCCGCCGCTACTATCACGCGATCGAGCTCACGTCCGGCGCGCTGCTGGTGGTGATCGGCGTGTTGATCATGACCGGACAACTGACGCTGATCGTGCGGCTGCTCCAGCCCTACCTACCGGTCTTCTAGCTCGAGCCCGTTCTCCAGCGCGATCGCCGCCGGTGTGAACCCGCCGGCGTCCGCGGTGTCGGCGCTCGCTCCTCGGGCGAGCAGCAGCCGGGCGAGGCGCTGGTGCTTCCCCGCCGCGGCGGCGTGCAGCGGCGTATTCTTCATGCTGTTGCGCGAGACGGCGTGAACGTCCGCACCCGCGTCGAGCAGAAGGCTGGCGGCCTCCAGCTGTCCGAAGAACGCGGCCAGGTGAAGCGGCGACCAGCCGTCGAAGGCGAACGCGTTCGCGGCCGCCGGATCCTGCAGAGCGCGCCCGAGTTCCCCGAGATGGCCGGTTGCGGCGGCGGCAAAGACGTCGAGCGGCGCGCCGAGCTCGACGAGCGCCGCCACGACGTGATGGTGGCCACGGTAGAGCGCCGCGATGATCGGGGATTCTCCCGAGGGGAGCCGGGCCGAAAGCAGCGCCGCGTTCGCGGCTGCGAGCGCCCGCACCTGCCGCTCGTCCCCGGCCTTTGCCGCCTCGATCAGCGGCTCGATCATGGTACGCGGACGACCAGCGCTCTGGGGTGGATCCGCACGGCGATCGACCCGGTTGCGCGGCCGATCTCGCCATCGAGATGGTAGAGCATCTCTCCGTCGGTCTCGACCCGGGCGGACGCGATCGATCGAGCGATGATGCGCGGCGCCTTGTCGGCCGTCCCGAACGCCAGGTGGCGGCCGGACCACAGCCGCGACAGCGGCCGCCGATCCTCGACCACCATCGCCTCGAGCTTCCCATCGTCCATCCGGGCGTGCGGCGCCAGACGGATCCGGTTGCCGTACTCGCGGCCGTTGGCAAAGGCGATCAACAGCGCGGTCGTCACGATCTCTTCGCGATCCAGCAGGATGCGGTAGCGGGCGGAACGATAGCGAAAGCACTCGCGCAGCCCGATTCGCACGTAGGGTCCCATGCCACGGCGGCCGAGCGACTGGAGGTTGAACTGCTGCGCGACCACGGCGTCGAAGCCGATGCCGGCGATGTTGAAGAAGAGGCGCCCTTCCATCTCGCCGGCGTCGATGGCGCGATCGCGGCCGCGGAGCGCCACGTCGATCGCGGCCTCGGGTGCTACCGGCACGCCGATCTCTGACGCGAACCCGTTGCCCGATCCCGCGGGGATGATGCCGAGCGCAACGTTCGTCCCGGCGAGCGCGGCGCCAGTTTCGTTGATCGTGCCGTCGCCGCCCCAGGCAATCACCAGTCGCGTGCCGGAGCGCACGGCCTCGCGCGCGAGTTCGGCAGCGTGGCCCGCTCGCTCGGTCAAATGCACTCTCCCGATCACATTCGCGGCGGCGAATTTCGATTCGAGCAGCGACACGCGGCGGCCGGCGACACCCGGCGTGGCGCCGGCGCCGGAGAGCGGATTCACGATCGCGACGACATCTGCGGGACTCACGCGAGTTGGTCGATGTTATAGTAGCCACCGATGAGCAGACTGTCAGTTCGAATCCTCCTGCTCATCGCCTGTCTCTCAGCCATCGGCGCCGCGGCCTTCGATCTCTGGTCCACCAATCGGCGCGCGCGTTCGGACGCCGAGCTCGCACGACAATTCAACGCCGCCGCCCGCGCCGCCTTCGCCGCCGCCGGCGAGCTGCGCGCCGCACAGCAGGCGTACGTCGCCGACGGCCAGGGGGAAGGCTTCTGGTTCGATCGGGTGACCGCGATCCACGCCGAGCTCGAGCAGCAGGTCGCGCGGCTCGGATCGTTGTCACCTGCGGGCGGCGCGAAGGCGGCGCTGGCCGACGCGAGCGCGGCGCTGCGCGAGTTCGCCGAAATGGATCAGCGGGCGCGGGATTACACGCGCAACGGCGAGCGGACGCGCGCGGCCGGCATGATCTTCGCGGACGGCATCGCGCTGACCCGCCGGGTCTCTGACGCGCTCGCCGGCGCGGCCGTCGCCGATCAGGTCGCGCGGGATGCCGCGGCGGCACAGTTTCAAAGAACCCAGGTGCAGGCGCTCGCAGGCGCGGCCGGTGTCACGATACTCGGCCTCCTGCTCCTCGTCCCGGCCGCACGCCGTCCCGCGGCGGCCCAGACGGCCGCGCCACAGACGGCGTCCGCCCGCATCGTCCTTCCGGATTTCGACGAGTTCCGGCCGCCTGTCAGACCGGCCGCGAAGGTTCAGGCCGTGCCGCCGCCGCCACCGCCGCCGGCGCCTGTCCCGGCCGTCGACATCGGGATCATTGCGGCGTTGTGCAACGATCTCGCCCGCGTCGCCGACACGAGGGGGCTGCCGGCGCTCCTCGAACGCGCCGCTTCGGCGCTCGATGCCTCGGGCGTGATCGTCTGGATTGCCGACCCTGACGGACGCGAACTGGCCCCCATCCTCGTGCACGGGTATCCGCCGCAACTGGCGACGCGCCTCGGAACGATCGCCCGCGACGCGAACAACCTCACTGCGTCCGCATACCGCACCGGCCTGCTCCAGGCGGTAAAGGGGGACACCATCACGAGCGGCGCGATCGCAGTACCGCTGGTCGGCGCCGCCGGATGCGTGGGGGTGATGGCGGCAGAAGTGAAAAATGGCGGCGAACAGCAGGAGGACCTGCTGGCCGCCGCCACCATTGTCGCCGCGCAGCTCGCGACGCTCGCCGGGCCGCCGTCGGCCCGGGCGAGGAGCGAGGCCGCGGGCTAGAGAATCGTCCGCGTGCGCACGCGGCCGCGGCTCTCGCGCGCCTCGATCTTCCCCTTGACCGCCTGCGTCTTCTTGTCGCGGACGATCTCCGCCGTGAACTCGCCGCTCGAGTCGATGCGATCGAGGGCGCGATTCAGATCCGACGCGTCGTACACCTTCGAGCCGTTGAGTGCGGTGATCACGTCGCCCGCCTTGATGCCGGCCTTCTGTGCGGCGGAATCGGCGAGAACGGATTTCACCAGCACGCCCTCCTTGACGCCGAAGTACGCGGCGAGCTGATCGTCGAGTCCTTCCACGGTCACGCCGAGACGGCGCCCGCCGCCGAACCGCAGCAACCCTGGAAAGTCGAACGGCTCCGGCCCGGCCGCCGGCGGGCGAGGCGGGGCTGGCGGAACGGCCGGACGAGGCACGCGCATCGCCCGCGGCACGTCGAGCATCCGCAGCCCGAAGTCATCCGACCACGTGCGCGGCTCCGGCGACACCGTCACGTTCATGCGCTGGCCGTTGCGCGACAGCACCATCGGCACATCGCGCCCGGGCGGCGTCTCCGTCACCAGCCGGGAGAACTGGAGCGTGCTGCGGACGCGCTCGCCGTCGAACTCGGTGATCACGTCGCCCGCCTTGATCCCTGCCTTGTCGGCGGGACCGTTCGGCGACACCGTATCCACTCGCACACCCTTCATCTGCTTCGCGGCGGCGTCGTCGAGTTCCTCGACCGCGATCCCGATGTGCGCGCCGCGTCCGGCGATCGCGAACGCACGCGTCAGCGTGTCGCGATCCTGCGCCATGACAGGAGCCGGCGCTCCCGCCCCGGCCGCCAGCACGAGGGCCCCGGCCAGGGCTCCCCATCTCGTTAGCGTCATCAGATAACCCTCCGAAAACGTGCGTCTTGAAAGGTCAGACGCGCCCTTCCACAGAAAGGTTGATGAGGCGCGCGCCGCCAGCCGGCCGTCGCCAGCGTCCTTCCCGCAGGTCACGAACGTCCCCCGCAACGGACGCAGAGCCGGGCGGATCGGTGAAATTCGGCCACTTTTCGCGGGCACGCCCTTTGATGTATCGGGCGTCAGCCGCGCGAAGTCAACGGGATGCGTAACTCAGGCAGGCGCTGGCATCGCCGTATCCCGTCGTAAGTCAGGCGATTTCGCGCGGCCGTTCGAGCTCTCGCACGCCGGTTGCATTACCGGCCGCGGAGGATGAGATGAAGAAGTTCGCGCCTCTCGCGATCGCGTTGATGCTGCTCGCAGCCTGTGCAACGGGGCATCCGAAGATCGCCGAGATCAAATACAACCCGGGCCGGTACCAGAACCGTACGGTGACGGTCGACGGCGTCGTCACCAGCTCGTGGGGCGTGCCGCTGGTGCCCTTCAAGCTCTACAAGGTCGACGACGGCACGGGCGAGGTCACCGTGGTGGCGCAGGACGGCCGCGTGCCGACCAAAGGCGCTCGGGTGAGCGTCAAAGGGCGCGTCGCCGAGTTCGCCACCTTCGGCGGCCAGTCACTCGGGCTTCACCTGCGCCAGGAACACCTCAAATTCAGAGGCTATTGAGAATTTGGGAATTTGGGAATCTGGAAATTTGGAAATCTGAGGAATCGGAGCTTCAGATTTCCAAGTTCCGCAATTTCCAGATTTCCAAATTTCCCAATTTCCAGATTTCCAAATTCACCCGATGATCTTGACTGCGACCGCGGTCATGTCGTCGTTGGGCGTGGCGCCTTCGCGGAATGCTTCCACGGCATCGAACACCGCGTCGACCACGGCGCGGGGGTTCTGGTCGCGGCGTTCCGCGACCACTGAGAGCAGCCGCGCCGCGCCGAACTCCTCCCCCGCCATGTTCATCGCTTCGAACACGCCGTCGCTGCAGAACACGAACATGTCACCCGTGTGCAGGGCGAAGGTCAGCTCGTCGTAGGTGGATCCCTGGAACGATCCCAGCGGAACGCCCGGCAGCTCGATCTGCGCGACCGCTTCCGCCGTGGCGCGGATCGGATACGGCAGGCCGGAGTTCGCGATGGTGACGATGCGCCGCTTCAGATCGAAGATCGAGTAGCACAGCGTGCAGTAGTACTCCTCGAGCTGGCGCTGGTGGAGAATCGTGTTCACTGACGAGAGCACGCTCGCCGGCCCCGAGCGATCCGGAAGGTAGCGCCGGCGGAAGGTGCGGCCCCGCACCAGTTCCGCGGCAAAGACGCTGTAGAGCGCGGCGGGCACTCCCTTGCCCGACACGTCGCCGAGCGCGACGGCGAGCAGGTTCGACTCCGGCGCCAGGAAATCGTGGAAGTCCCCCCCCAGTTCGCGCGCGGGCGCGAAGCGGGCGCCGACGTCGACGCCCTTCATGCGCTTCGGCAGGCCGACCGGCAGCAGCGCCGCCTGCACCCGCTGCGCGAAGTGCAGTTCCTTCTCCAGCCGTACTTCGTTGGCGCGGACGGTCTCGTAGAGCCGCGCATTCTCGATCGCCACCGCCGCCTGGCTGGCAAGCAGGGTGAGAATCTCGACATCCCGTTTGCTGAAGGCGTCCAGCTCGGGGCTCTCCAGATCGAGCACGCCGATGCAGCGGTCCTTCAGCAGCATCGGAATCGCCAGTTCCGAGCGGACGTCCTGCACGACGTTGATGTAGCGCGGATCCTGCGAGACGTCGGCGACGAGCACCGCCTCGCCGTGCAGCGCGGCGTAGCCGACCAGCCCCTCGCCGACGGGAATGCGCCGAACGTCGGTGTGCTCGCCGTAGTGGACCGCGTGCTTGATCTCGAGCTCTTCGCCGCTTTCGTCGATCAGCCAGATGCCGAAGGTGCGGTAGTCGATCACGCGCCGCATCGCCTGCGCGATGCGCGCGAACAGCTCGTCGAGATCGAGCACCGACGCGACGTCGCGGCCGATGTCGGCGAGCGTCTCGAACACTTCGGCGTCCTGGCGGCTGCGCTCGAAGAGCCGCGCGTTCACGATGCTGACCGCGACGTGCGCGGCGAACTGCCGCAGCAGCTCCATGTCCGACGGGGTGAATTGATCCTTGCGGTGGCTGAGGATGTTGAGCGCGCCGATCGGCCGCTTCTTGTGCAGCAGCGGCACCACCAGCTCGGATGCCATGCCGGCGACGATGGCGACGTAGCGCGCGTCGGATTCGACGTCGTTCACCAGGAGCGGCGTCTGCGCGGCGACCGCCGCGCCGACCAGGCCTTCTCCCTGTTTCAGGCGCCGCGGCTCCGACCCGTCGGGATACCCGACCGCGTACGCCACGCGCAGCTCGGCGCGGCGCTCGTCGAGCAGGTACACCGCAAAGGCATCGAACTCGATCAGCCGTGCGATCAGTTTGGGGATTTGCGCGACGAGCTCTTCGAAATCGAGGACGGCGGCGACCTGCCGCCCGAGATCGATGAGCGTGGTGAGCATCTCCTGCTCACGCGGCGCGGTAGTGTCGGGGCGCATTCGTCCGGGTGTTCCGATTATACTGGCAACTTCATGGAGGGCCTGAAACTCCCGCTCGACCACGCCGCGATCGAGCGGATCCTTCCCCATCGCTATCCGTTCCTGCTCGTCGATCGCATCACCGAGATCGAGGTGGACAAACGCATCGTCGGCATCAAGAACGTCACGCTGAACGAACGCTACCTGGCGCATCGCAACGGCGAGCCGCCGACGCTGCCGCCGACGATTCTCACGGAAGCGATCGCCCAGGTGGGCGCGATCCTGATCCTGGCCAAGCCCGAGAACCGCCAGCGGCTCCCCTTCTTCGCCGGCATCGAGCGCGTCCGCTACCGGCGCGCCGTGCACCCCGGCGACGTGGTGGAGATCGAGGCCGTCGTTCGCCGGCTGCGCAGCCGCATGGGCGTGCTGCACGGCATCGCCCGGGTGGACGGGAAGGTGGCGGTCGAGGGGACGATGACGTTCGCGCTCGGGCCGCGCGTCGAGTCAGCGTAGGACCAGCAGGACCCCGCCGATCTTCACCGCTCTCGACAGCCACGCCGCCCACCGGGCGTCCGGATGGAAGTAACGCACCGTGTCGAGAATCGCCGGGGCGAGAATCAACGCCCCGACGTACGGCTCCTTCCAGCGCAGCGCATCCGCCATGCCGCGGGTGTCGCGTTCGTCCGGTCCGGTTGTCGCGAAGGCCGCGCCGGCATAACTCATCGACGCGAGCACGTTGAACGCGACGATGCCTTTCAGCACCGGCGCCCGCTCGCGGCGCAGGTTCGGGCGGCGGGTCAGAATCACCTCGTTCGTCGCTTCCTGCACCCAGAAGCCGGCGGAATCGATCGTGAACTCGCGCCTGGGGGAGAGGCGATCGTGCGTGATGGCGAAGAACGGGATGCCGTTGAAGGACACCTTCTTCAGGCCGGGGTTGGCGCGGAAAATTCCATCGAACAGCAGATGGCCCCCCTCGTGAGCGGCGAGGGCGAGCGCCCCGCCGCCGAGGAACTTCATCGCTGAGGTAGCTGGATGCTCACTGGTGGCAGCCGGTGCATCGGCCGCGTTCGGCACGTCCTGCGCCGCGGCCGGAATCGCCGACAAGCAGATCGCCGCAACCAACTCTGCCAGAAACACAAACGGGCGGCGCCGGGCAACGGACGGGGTGCTGGCACAGCCGTTGCTGAACACAGCACGAACCGCGCCCCGTGTGGCGCCAAGGAGAAGAACGATGCTCGAAACGATTGCGGTCATTCTCATCATTCTGTGGCTGCTCGGCATGGTCAGCGGCTACACGCTCGGCAACTTCATCTACGTGCTCTTGGTCATCGCGATCGTGCTCTTCCTGGTGCGATTGATCAGCGGCCGCCGCGTCTGACGCTGTCGGATGATGGCCACGCCGCCGAACACCAGCGCGGCGGCGACGGCCATGCGCGAGGTGAAGGGCTCGCCCAGCAGCGCCACGCCGAGGGCGACGGCGATGATGGGGTTGATGTAGGCGTACAACGACACGAGCGACACGGGCAGGTGCCGCAGGGCGTAGGTGTATGCCACGAAGCCGCCGATCGCGCCGATAGTGGCCAGGTAGATGAAGGCCGACGCGCTGCGCGCCGAGAAGCCCAGCGCGCTCCACTCGCCGCGCGCCGTCCCGATCGCCAGCATCATCACGCCGCCGGCGAGCATCTGCGCCGCGGTGGCCATGAAGACGTTCTCCTGCCGGCTGTGGCGTCTCGAGTACGAGGAGCCGATCGACCACCCGAGACACGCGATCTGCAGCGCGATCATGCCGGCGAGGAACCCGCTGCCGCCGGTGCCTCCGTGCCGCAGCTCCGGCCACACCAGGAGCACGATTCCCGAGAACCCGACCAGCAGTCCAACCGCGGTGCTCGGCGTCATGCGCTCGCCGTCAGCCTGCAGCGCCTCCACGCCGGCCATCCAGAACGGTGACGCGGCGATGACGACGGCCGTCAGGCCGCTGGGCACGTACATCTCGGCCCACACCACGCCGCCGTTGCCGAGCACGAGCATGAGGAAGCCGAGCAGCATCGCGGCGCGCAGCCCGCGGGGGCCCGGCAGCTTTTCCCCCCGTGCCAGCATGTAGGCGCCGAGCACGCCGCCGGCGAACACCCATCGCAGGCCGCCCATCAGCATCGGCGGCATCGTCTCCAGGCTGACGCGGATACCGAGGTACGTCGTGCCCCAGATGACGCAGACGGCGATCCAGGCGAACCAGGCGAGGCGGCGTTCCCTGGGCGTCGAGACGGGCGGCGTCACTGGGGGGAACCGGGTTCGATGAACCCGTACGGCCCCTTGCCGATCCAGGTGCCGCCATCCACGGTGAGGATCTCACCGGTGATGAAGCCGGACTGCGGCGCGGCAAGGAAGGCGACGGCGTCGGCGACTTCCTCCGGACGTCCCCACCGTTTCAGCGGAATCGTGGCGGTGATGCGATCGATGGCCGCCGGCGAGCTCCACAGCTGGCGCGCGGCGCCCGGGGACGCCTCGATGGGGCCGGGCGCGACGGCGTTGACGCGGATGCCGTGCGGCGCCCACTCGGCGGCGAGCGTCTGCGTCATCGACATCACGCCGGCCTTGGCGGCCGCCGAATGAATGGTGCCGGGGCTTCCGGTCCACACGTAATTGGCGAGGATCGACACGATCGATCCGCCGCGTTGCTTCGCGATCATGTACTGCCCCACCGCGCGCGAACAGTAGAAGCTGCCGTTCAACACGATCCCGATGACGGCGTTCCAGCCGTTCGGCGAGAGGTCTTCGGCGCGGCAGATGAAGTTGCCGGCGGCGTTGTTGACCAGGATGTCGAGCCCGCCGAAGTGCTTCACGGTGCGCTCGACCATCTCCTCGACCTGTTCGGGGTTGCGCACGTCGAGCTGTACCGCGAGCGCGTCGATCCCCGACTCTCGCAGCGACGCGCAGCCCCGCTCGAGGTGCTCGTGATTGCGGCTCGCGATGGCGATCCGCGCGCCGAGCGATCCCAGCCGCCGCGCGATGGCGAGACCAATGCCGGTGCCGCCGCCGGTCACGACCGCGACATGTTCCTTGAACAGGCCAGCCTCGAACATGATCCTTTGATTATCGGCTAAGATTGCGCCATGTCGAGCACGCTGTCGGCGAACGTGGAGGCGTTCGCGCGGCTGTTCGAGGCCGTTCACGAGGGCGTGTACATCGGCGCCATCGACGCGGCGAAGACCACTACCGCCTCCGCCAACCCGCATCTCAAGCTGATGTTCGGCTTCGCGGCCGACACGCCGGAGTCCGACGTGCGGCCGTTCGAGCCGGATCGCTTCGTCGATCCGCAGGCACGCGACGGCTTCATCGCGCGGCTGCAGCGCGACGGCGCGGTCAACGATTACCTGCTGCGCCTGCGCCGCGCCGACCGCGTCGCGATCTGGGTCGAAGTCACCGCGCATGCCGAGACGCAGGACGGCGGCGTCCGGATCGAAGCGCTGGTTCGGGACGTCAGCGAGCGCAAGCGGCTCGACGATCAGGCGCGCGACCTCTATCATCAGCTGCTGCAGGCGGAGAAACTGGCGGCGCTCGGCCAGACCATCTCCGGCGTCGCGCACGAACTGAACAACCCGCTGGCGACGATTCTCACCTGGGCCGAACGTTTATCACAGCGTCCGGTCGACGAGCAGACCAGGCGCGGATTGGAGACGATCCTCAGCGAGTCGGAGCGCGCCGCCAAGATCGTCCGCAACCTGCTCACCTTCGCCCGCAAGCGCCACACCACGCGCGCCATGGTCGACGTGAACCAGATCGTCCGCGACACCCTGGCCCTGCGCGCCTACGAGCAGTCGCTGGCGAACATCACGGTGATCGAGGCGCTCGCCGCCGGCCTGCCGCTCGCCTTCGCCGATCCGCACCAGTTCCAGCAGGTGCTCCTCAACCTGATCATCAACGCCGAGCAGGCGATGATCGGCGCCAACGGACGCGGCATGCTCGTCGTCCGCACCTGGCACGATCTCGACGGCGACGCGGTCGTGCTCGAGGTCAACGACGATGGTCCGGGCGTGCCCGAGGACGTGCAGCCGCGCATCTTCGATCCGTTCTTCACCACGAAGGAAGTCGGCAAGGGCACCGGCCTCGGACTGACGGTCGCCTACGCGATCGTGCAGGAGCATGGCGGCCGGATATCGGTGAAGTCGGAGCCGGGAAGCGGCGCGTCGTTCTTCGTCTCGCTGCCGGTGAGCGACGGCCCGGTCAAGCCGGCGCTGCCGAAGGAGGTCGAGCGCGTCGACGTCGGCGCCGGGGCGGTGGTGCTGGTGGTGGAGGACGAGGCGGCGCTGGGGGCGGCCGTCGCCGAATCCCTCGTCGATGCCGGCTTCGTCGTGGATCGGGCGGGGGACGGAGAGGAGGCGCTCGCGCGCGTGGCGGCACGCACCTACGACCTGATCGTGTGCGACCTGAAGATGCCGCGCGTCGACGGGATGGCGTTCTACCGGGCGCTCGAGCGCGAGCACCCGGAGATGGCGCGGCGCATTCTGTTCGTCACCGGCGACGTCGCCGGCACCGAGGCGGAACGGTTCCTCGACGAGACCGGCTGCCGCTGGCTGGCCAAGCCGTTCCGCCTGCGCGATCTGCTGCGGACCGCGCAGGAGATCCTGGCGTAGTTACCGCGCGGCAGCGATCGGCGCGTGGCTGCGCGCCGCCGCCCGCTTCGGCGCCGCCGGCTTCGACGCTTTCTTGTACTGAAGCACGACCCCGGGCGCGTCCGGCGTTTGCGCCGCGGCGCGCGCCTCCTTCACCCGGGTCATCGTCTGACGGAACGAGAGAATCGCCGGACGCAGCGCCTTCGCCGCTTCCTCGATCGAGCAGTCGGCGCCCAGCGCCTTCTTCAGCCGCTGGATCGCGCGCGCGTGCAGCTGCGACACGCGCGATTCGTTCACGCCAATCTCCGCGCCGATCTCCTTCATCGTCGCCTCGGCGTAGTAGTACATGCCGATGACTTTCCGCTCCCGCGGCGGCAGCGAGGCAATCGCGGCGCGCACGCGATCCCGCACCTCGAGCTCTTCGTAGGCGCGGTCCGGCGAAATCGGCTCGGACGGGACCAGGACGGTGGGCAGGTTCGCGCCGTCGAGGTTCTCGCCGGCGGACAGCGGCGACGTCGACTCGATCGTGTTGATGCGCACGATGGTGCGGCTCAAGCGGGTCTCGTCGGATCCGACCCGCGCGGCCAGGTCGGCGAGCGACGGCTCGGCGCCGAGCTCGCGGCGCAGCTCTTCGCGCGCCGCTTCCAGCTCGCGCCGCTGACGACGTACGCCTCTGGGCCAGGCATCGCGGCGGAGCGCGTCGATCATCGCGCCGCGCACGCGGCGTTCGGCGAAGGTCTCGAACTTGATGCCGCGCGCCTCGTCGAAGCGGAACGCCGCGTCGATCAGCCCGAGCATCCCGTCCTGAACCAGATCGCCCAGCTCGATCGAATGCGGCATCGAGGACGCGACGCGGCGCGCCAGCGACTCCACGAAGGGCAGACCGGCGGCGATACGGGCACGTTGACTGGCGACGAGTGGCTGGCGCTGCATCATGAGCTCCTTTTTGGTTTCCGACCGGGCCAGCTCTAGGGCAACGGCAATACCACATGAAAAGCGAATGTTTGGCGAATCTGGCAAACGACCGCTAAGCTGCTGATGTAGAAGTAGTTACTTTCGTGCCGCCGCGTGCAGGCCCGTGAAAACCACGGCAAGAATGACGGTTTGTTGACACCTGAAGCGACGTGTTTGACGTTTCATTGACAGCGTGGCTGCGGGGTCAGGCGATGAGCGGCACGCGGAAAGCGGTGAGCGGAAGGCGGTAAGCGGAAAGTGAGCGGTGCGCGGTGCGCAGCGGAAGGCGGCGAGCGGTGAGCGGCAAGCGCCGGCCGCAGCGGGCGGAGCCCTTATCGCACGCGCTGGCGGATCTCGCGGGCAGTCGTCATCGCATCGAGCACGCTCGACACGACCTGGGCGGCGCGGTTGCGGCCCATTTCGTCTGCGGACTTCGCCTCGAGCAGCTCCGCGTTGGCGAGGATGATCCCGAGCTGATTGTTCAGGCGATGGAACAGCAGTCCGAGTTCGTCGGCGGCGTCGCCCGTGGTGCGGGTGCTGTTGTCTGCGGCCGCCATCATGACGCTTCTTTGCGCGTCAGCTCCCCGGCCCGCCCCGGCTCGCGCCAGAGCGTGTCCACGAAGATGCGGACCGAGCCGCCGGCGGTGCGGATGTACTCCACCTTGCCGGAGGCGATCCAGTTATAGATGGTGCGACGGCTGACACCCACCAGCTCGCACGCCTTCATGATTGATATGGTCTTGCGATCCATCATCTCCTCACCGAGGGGCTTCGACCCTCGGACTCCCCTACAGCCTCACTCGCTCGCGGCTTCGCCCGCTCGCTCCGTTCGGCTGGCTCGCTTCGCTTCGCTCGCTCGCAACCTGCGTTGTCGAACGCTTCGAATTCGTGAAGCGCCGGCTCGTTGACGAAGGTCCCGAAAGCGCGCGACCGCGGAAGTGACCGTCGCCATGCTTATCGGAGGCGCTCGCCGCCGTCTGTAGCCCTGCAGCGAGACGCCGATTGACCCCGGCTGGAAGGGGTGTCAAAATACCGGCGCCGCAGTAAATGGCTGAAAACGCGAAACATCTGCTTCTCGTAGACGACGAGGCGGCGCTGCGGGAAGCGATCGCGGAACGGCTCGCGGACCACGGCTTCGTCGTCGAGCAGGCGGCCAGCGGGGAAGACGCGCTGGCGCGGCTCGCCGACTTCGCCTTCGACATCATCGTCACCGACCTGCGGCTGCCCGGCGTCGACGGCCGCGCCGTCCTCGATGCGGCGCTCGAGCGGTATCCCGACATCATCGCCATCATCATCACGGGGTTCGGCACCGTGAAAGACGCGGTGAACGCGATCAAGCAGGGGGCCGCCGATTTCATCACCAAGCCGTTTCAGTTCGACGCGCTCCTGCACGTGCTGAACTCCGCGCTCGAAGGGCGCCGGCTGCGTTCCGAGAACGCCTACCTGCGTTCGCAGCTCGAGCAGCGCTATCGCATCGATGGCCTGGTCGGCCGGAGCACGGTGATGCGCGATCTCTTTCACCTGCTCGAAATGGTGGCGGCGACGTCGAGCACGGTGCTGATCACCGGCGAAACGGGAACCGGCAAGGAGCTCGCCGCGCGCGCGATCCATCACGCGAGCCCGCGCCGCGCGAATCGGTTCGTGGCGCTGAACTGCAGCGCCATTCCCGAGACGCTGCTCGAGGCCGAACTCTTCGGCCACGCGCGCGGCGCCTTCACCGGCGCGGTCGGCGCCCGGCAGGGGCGGCTCGAACAGGCGCACAAGGGCACGCTGTTTCTCGACGAGGTCGGGACGATGAGCCCGGCGCTGCAGTCGAAGCTGCTGCGGGTGCTGCAGGAGCGGGAATTCGAGCGCGTCGGCGACGCGCACACGATCAAGATCGACGTGCGCATCATCGCCGCCACCCATTCGGACCTCGCGCGGATGGTGGCGGACAACACGTTCCGGGAGGATCTCTTCTACCGCCTGAACGTCATTCCGGTGAAGCTGCCCGCGCTGCGGGAACGCCGCGACGACATCCCGCTCCTCGTGCAGCACTTCCTGCAGAAGCTCGGCGGCGAGCTGGTGCCGCCTCGGCATGTCACGATGTCGCAGGAGGCGCTCCGCCGGCTGATGGCATACTCGTGGCCCGGCAACGTCCGCCAGCTGGAGAACGTCGTCGAACGGGCGCTGGCGTTCAGCCACGGCCGCAGCCAGATCGACATCCCGGATCTCGGACCCGAAATCCAGAACCTGCCCGCCGCCTCGGAAAGCGGCGCGCCGTGGTTTCCCGACGAGGGCATCGATCTCGAGCGGTATATCGAGGGCGTCGAACTGACGCTGATCAAGCGGTCGCTCGAACGCACGCAGGGGAACAAGGTGCAGGCTGCACGGCTGCTGAACCTGAAGCGCACCACGTTGATCGAGAAGCTGAAGCGCCTCGAGCGCGGGGTTTCCGCATCGTGACCTGCCGCGCCTGGAGGGACGGCTGCTTACCGGCCGGCGATTCCAGAGTTCGAGGCCGTAGAGGAGTCCGAGGGGCGAAGCCCCTCGGTTGATGAACATTGCCGCCACGCCATACCTACTGGACGATCATCTTCGGCAACCAGCCGACGGCATTCCGCGCCGCGACGCGTGAGGAACTGCTGCCGACGTTCCATCAGATTCAGGCGAAGCACCCGGACGCCCTGATGATGTGGTTCGCGCGCGGCCGGCTCTGGCGGTCGGAAGAGGAGGCGCGCGACGCGTTCAGGCCCCGCGCCGACCGGCCGCGCGGCCCGAAACCGGAGTGGCGCGATCGCCCGCCGCGCGACAACAAACCCGAGTGGCGCGATCGGCCGCCGCAACAACGCGACAACAAGCCCGCGTGGCGGGACCGCCCGCCGCAACAGCGCGACACCAAGCCCGAGTGGCGCGATCGCCCGCCACGCGACCGCGGCGACAGACCTCAATGGCGGGACCGCCCGCCGCAACAGCGCGACACCAAGCCCGAGTGGCGCGATCGCCCGCCACGCGACCGCGGCGATAGACCTCAATGGCGCGATCGCCCGCCGCAACAACGCGACGACAAACCCGAGTGGCGCGATCGGCCGCCGCGCGAGGGTAACAGCAGGCCCGAGCGGCCCGAGCGGCCGCCGCGAAAGCAGGAGCGGCAGAAGACGTTTCGCGGACCGAAGCCCCAGTGGCAGGAGCGTCCCCGCGGCCCGCAATCGGACCGCCCCTTCAGCCCCAAGGATCGCTGGCGCGACCGTCCGCCGACCGACCGTCCGCCAAAGGATCGTCCGCGCGGCGATCGCCCGCAAGGCGGCGGCGCGTCCGGCGACCGGAGAGGACGCGACTGGCGCCCCGGCGGCGACCACAAGGATCCCCGGGACAGGTTCAAAGTCCCGCGCGACGTGAAGCGTGCGCGATTCAAGGCAAAGCAGCGCCGCGATCGCACCAATCCGAAGAAGAAGCGCGACGACGAGGAATGATCGCGCACATCGTCCTGCTGCAGCCGCGCGCCGGTCTCACCGACGGGGAGCGCGCCGAGGCGCTCGCCACCTTGAGGCGCGCCGCCCACGGCGTCCCCGAGATCCGTTCGATCCGCCTCGGACGCCGCGTCACTCACGGACTGCCCGGCTACGAGCAACTGATGCACCAGGACTTCGCCTACGCGCTGATCGTCGAGGTGGACGACGTGGACGCCCTCAAGCGATACCTGCAGGCTCCGGCGCATGCGGCACTGGGAGAGCTGTTCTACCGCGCCACGTCCGCCGCGCTGGCGTACGACTACGAGATCGACGAACAGCTCTAGGTGCGGGCGCTGGTGACACGCGGTGTGCCGGCAGCGCACGCGCGCACACACCGGGCGCATGGCAATTTCTCGCCAAACTGCTCAGAACACTGAGCTTGTTCCTCGCTACCCGAACTGGCACCGGACCGGCACAGTCAGCCGTCGCACCGCGCAATGAGGCGCTTCCGAGACGAGGACTTCCCGATGCACCGCCGACTCACCGCTCTGACGCTGATGCTCCTGGCCGGTTGCGGAACCGCGGCAGTGGCGGCCGAACGCGACGCGGCGGCAGGGAATCCGACACCGATCGCCTCGGCGATCGAGAGCGCGGCAAAGATCAGCGACCTGTCCTCCTCGACCCAGTGGCCGGGAGACCCCGCGCCGCGCCGGCCGCTTGCCCTCCCGGCGCTCTACGGCGCGTACGGGACGCTGCAGGCGCTGGACGTGGTGACGACGCGGCGCGCGCTCGGCGCCGGGGCGCAGGAGCGCAATCCGCTGATGAAGAACGGCAGCGTCGGCGCCATGATCGCCGTCAAGGCCGCCGCCGGCGCCACGACGATCTATTTCGCCGAGCGGATGTGGAAGAAGAACCGCGTCGGCGCCGTGATCGTCATGGCCGCCCTCAACGGCGCCACCGCGGCGATCGTCGCGCGCAACCACGGCAACCGGTAGCCGCGGATCACACGGAGTACGCGGATACGCCGAAGAACTCGGCGACGATCTCGCGGAGCTGCGGGATCGATTCGGCGGCGTTCACCTTCGTGCGAAGGTGAGAGCCGTTGTCGAGCCCCTTCGTGTACCAGGCGTTCAACGCGCGCAGCTTGTTGATCACCCATTTCTGGTGACCTCGCGCCGCTCCGCCGGCGGCGCCCGGCGCCAGCGCTTCGCTGCTGGTCGGGGAAGACCCTGGCGGCAGGGTTGGCGCAACGTGGCGGAACCCCTCGGCCTCGCGCGTTCGCTCGAACAACAGCAGGTCGATGTAGTCCAGGAGGAACTGACCGCGTTCCTCCATCGTGATCTCGCGCGGGCGCTCGCCGCGCGCGATGGCGGCGGCCTGCTCGAAGATCCACGGGTTGCGCAGCGCGCCGCGCCCGACCAGGACACCCGACACGCGCCCGCCGCGCGCGGCGTCCAGCTTCTGCACGAGATCCGAGGCGTCGATGCAGTCTCCGCTGCCGAACACCGGGATGCGCACACCCGACGCGACGCGATTGATCAACTCCCAGTCCGAGAAGCCGGTGTACGACTGCGCCGCCGTGCGTCCGTGGACGGCGAGGGCGGCGGCGCCGGCGTCTTCCATGCGGCGCGCCAGCTCCGGCGCGTTGATCTCCTGCTCGTTCCAGCCCGCCCGCATCTTGACGGTGACGGGGATCCTGACGGCCCTGGTCATCGCCTGCACGACCGCCTGGGCGTGCTCGGGCTCGCGCATCAGGCTGCAGCCGGCGTTGTGCTTCGCGATCTTCGGCACCGGGCAGCCCATGTTGACGTCGACGATGTCGGCGCCCATGCCTTCAACGATCTGCGCCGCGCGCGCCATCTTCTCGGGATCGCCGCCGAAGATCTGGATCGAGACCGGCCGCTCCTCTTCGGTGTATTCCGCGTACTCGAGCGTGCGGTCGATGCCGCGCACGAGCCCCTCCGAGCTCACCATCTCGCTGACGACGAGCCCGCAGCCGCCGCGCCGCTTGACCAGGCGGCGGAAGGCGGTGTCGGTCATCCCCGCCATCGGGGCGAGGGCGAACGGCTCAGCGAGGGTGACCTGTCCGATCTTCACGCGTGACCTTTCCTAGCAGGCTCTGACGTCCGCGGCGTCGACTTCGACGCTGACGGCCTGGCCGATCAAATCCACCGACAGCACGAGCCGCGCGTGCGCGCCCTTGCGCACCAGCCGGCCGATCACCCCCTGCAGCGGACCGTGCGTCACTTCCACCATCATGCCCTCGCGGATCATCGGGCACGAATCGAACTGCAGATCGCTCTCGACCAGCCGGCGGATGCCGGCGATCTCGTGTTCCGGTATGGGGGCGATCTCGCCGTCGAACGACACGATGCTGACGACGCCGCTGCAATTGAGCACCGGCAGCCGATCGGCCGGAGTGAAGCGCGCGAAACAGTAGCCGGGGAACAGCGGCCAGTCGATCTGCTTCTTGCGATCCTTCCAGCGGCTCCACCGCGTCACCGTGGGCAGGAACGCCTCGAGGCCCTTGCGGGCGAGCTGCTCGCGGACGACCTGCTCGTGCCGCGACCGCGTCCACACGGCGTACCAGTCCATGGCTGAATCGCGTCAACTCCCGACGCTCAGGGCAATCTCAAATCGAGAACACCGGGGCGCCGGGACCCTGGGACCCGGCAGTTATCCTCCCGCGGCCTCGGTCGCAACCTGCTTTTCGTACGCCTTGCGCAGCTCGTCGTTCTTCCACTCGATCAGCGCCTGCGAGCGGAGCCGGGCGAGGAAGCGCCGCATCTCCGTCTGGGTGCGCGCCGCCGCGACCTTGTCGGCGATCAGATCGCGGACCGCGTCGAACGGCTGCAGCGCCGCTCCCTTCAGCGTTTCGAGCTTGAAGATCTGGTAGCCGCGCGCGGTGCGGAGCGGCGCGGTGATCTCGCCCTGTTTCATGGTGTCGATCATCTGCTGCAGCTGCGGCGACAGATCGGCGCGGGCGAACGGACCGATCAACCCGCCGTTCGCCTTCGACGGCGAGTCCGACGCCTCGGTTGCCACCTTGGCGAAGTCCTCACCCTTGAGGACGCGCTCGCGAAGCCCGGTGATCTTCTGCCGCGCCTCGTCGTCGCGCGCCACGTTGACGCCTCCCTCTGCCGCCGGCACTTCGACGAAGATCTCGCGCAGCGTGATCGAGGCCTGCTCGGTGAATTCGTTCGGATGACGCGCGTAGTACTGGCGCGCTTCCTCTTCCGTGATGTTCAGCTTCGAGCCGACTTCCTGGCGCTGGACCTGCTCGATCAGCATCGAGCGCTCGAGCTGACGCCGCAAGTCGTCCATGGTCATGTTTTCCTGCGCCAGCGCCTGCTGGAACTTCGCCTCGTCGGTGAGCCCCTGCTCCTTGCGGATGTTGGCCACCACCTGGCGGAACTGCTCGTCGCCGAGGCGCAGCCCCATCTCGCGGCCGCGCTGCAGCAGCAGGAGCTCGTCGATCGCGTTGACGATCAACTGCGGCGTGACTTCGGCGAGCATCTTCTTCAGGTTCTCGTCGTTCTTCAGCGACTCGGCGTTCACCTGCCCCTGCAGCCGCTGGCGGATGACGGAGACCTGGCGCTGTTCCAGCTCGGTCTTGGTGATGATGTCGCCGTTCACCTTCACGAGCACCTGCTCGATGATTTCGGCCCGGATTGGCGCGGCGAATGCCGCCGAAAGGGCCACGGCCGCGGCGAGAAGCTGTTTCTTCATTGTTTTCAGTATTTTAGCGTATCCGGACGCCCTCGCTCAATTCGCGCAGCAAGCCGGACACCCTGCTGAACACGCCCCCCTCCGCACGGGGGTCTTCCTTCGCGGGCCTGAGTATCTCGTCTTTCGTGAAGCCGGCGGTCACTTCCCCCGCGGTTGCCCGGGCGGTCCACCACGACCGGCCCCCGGTTGCGCCGGGCGCACGCGGCCCGCGCGGCACGCGACCCGCGTCAGGGGTAATCCGCAGATCCAGCCGCAGCGTCGCCGGCGGCGTCAACAGCAGATCCTTGCGTTCCTGCACGATTTTGAACAGCCAGGTCGGGTCCAGTCTGGCCTCGGGCCTGAACTTTAAGACGATCAGCGGCCCGTCCCGGTCGATGGATTCGATGCCGATGCGGTCGGCGAGCACCCGGATGAACGCGTATTCGGCGAGGTTCTCGATCGAGGCGGGCGGCGGCCCGTAGCGGTCGCGGACCTCGTCCACCACCGTGCGCAGTTCGTCCTCGGAGCGGACCCCGGCCATGCGCCGGTAGACCGTCAGGCGCTGGTTCATGTCGGGGATGTAGCTCTCGTCGATCCGCAGATCGACCCGCAGATTGACGTTGGCGCGGATCTCGTCTTCGAGTTCCTCGCCCTTCAGCTCCTTGATGGTCTGCTCCAGGAGCTTCATGTACATGTCGAAGCCGACCGCCTCGATCTGGCCGCTCTGTTCGCCGCCGAGCAGGTTGCCGGCGCCGCGGATCTCGAGGTCGAGCGCGGCGACGCGGAAGCCGCTGCCGAGATCGCTGAACTCGCGGATCGCCGCCAGCCGCTTCTTGGCCACCGGCGACAGGTTGTCGTCTGGCGGGACCAGCAGATACGCGTAGGCGCGGCGATCCGAGCGTCCGACGCGCCCGCGCAGCTGATAGAGCTGCGACAGGCCGTAGCGATCCGCCCGATTGATGATCATCGTGTTCGCGTTGGGGATGTCGAGGCCGTTCTCGATGATCGTCGTCGCCAGGAGCACGTCGTACTTGTGGGCCATGAAGTCGAGCATGACCTTCTCGAGCTGCTCTTCCCCCATCTGGCCGTGCCCGACGGCGATGCGCGCCTGCGGCACGAGGCGGTGCAGCAGGTCGGCCATCGAGTAGATCGACTCGACCCGGTTGTGGACGAAGTAGATCTGGCCGCCGCGCTCCATCTCGTTGCCGATGGCGCGCCGCATCACTTCCTGGTCGAACTTGACGACGTTGGTCTGGATCGACAGGCGGTCCTTGGGCGGCGTCTCGATGATCGACATGTCGCGGATCCCCGCCAGCGACATGTTCAGCGTCCGCGGAATCGGCGTCGCGGTCATCGTCAGCACGTCGACGCGCTTCTTCAGCTGCTTGATCTTCTCCTTGTGCGCGACGCCGAAGCGCTGCTCTTCGTCGACGACGAGGAGCCCGAGGTCGCGGAACTTCACGTCCTTGGAGAGCAGCCGGTGGGTGCCGACGATGATCTCGACCTTGCCGGCCTCGAGATCCTCGAGCGTGGCCTTCTGCTCCGCCTTGGTGCGGAACCGGCTGACCATGTCGATGCGGACGGGAAACGCCGCGAAGCGGTCCTTCAGCGTCTTCTCGTGCTGGAACGCAAGCACGGTGGTGGGGGCGAGCAGTGCGACCTGCTTGCCGTCCATCACCGCCTTGAACGCCGCGCGCATCGCCACTTCGGTCTTGCCGTAGCCGACGTCTCCGCACAGGAGCCGATCCATCGGCGTCGGCGACTCCATGTCGCGCTTGATATCGTCGATCGCGTTCCTCTGATCGACGGTCAGCTCCCACTCGAACGCGTCCTCGAACTCCTGCTGCCAGTGGCTGTCGGCGCTGAAGGCGTGGCCGGGGACCGCCTTGCGCGAGGCATAGAGCTTCAGCAGCTCCTCCGCCATGTCGCGCATCGCCTTCTTGACGCGCGTCTTCGCCTTCTCCCAGGTCGTGCCGCCAAGCTTGTCGAGCGCGGGACGCGACGCGCCGGTGTACTTCTGAACCAGATCGAGCCGCTCGACCGGGACGAACAGCTTGTCGTCGCCGGCATAGCGGAGCTCCATGAACTCCTGCGTGTCGAGGCCGACGTCGATCTTCTTCAACCCGACGAAGACCCCGATGCCGTTGTCGACGTGGACGACGAGATCGCCCACCTTCAGATCGCGGAAGTCCGACAGGAAGGTCTTCGCCGCGGAGCGCCGCTTCTCGTGCGTGTGCCGCTCTTCGTCGAAGACGTCGGTCTCGGCCCAGAGCTGGAGCCCCGCTCCGGGAAGCCGGAACCCCTTGGACAGGCGGCCGACGGAGACGAGCACCGCCGATGCGTGCGCGTCTTCGCCGCGCTCGATCGGCGCGGCGGGCACCTGGTAATCGGCGAGCATCTCGACGACCCGCTCGGCCCGTCCCTGCGAGTGCGCCACGAAGACGACCGTTTCGCCGGCCTGCCGCGCGGCGCGCAGCTCCGCGACCCAGTCGGGCACCCGCCCGGCGAACTCCATCGCCGGCTGCGTCGCCACATGGCGGACCTGCTCTTCGGTGCCGAGGGCCAGCGTCTCGAGCGCCGTGGCGCTCTCGAGCAGCGGCGCGATCGCGTCCCAGCTCACGACGATCCCGTCCGGCTCCGGAGCCGGTTCGTTCTTCCTGATCTTCTCGGCGTAGCTGTGCTCGATCTGCTCGCGCACCCTGACGAACGCCGCCTTCACCTCGTCGGGTTCGGACACGAAGACGACCGGCTGCGCGCCCCGCAGGTAATCCAGGATCGTGGCGGAGCGATCCGCCGAACCGGCACTGGCTTCGTTCGGGAGGTCCAGGATCTCCGTCAGCGGCTCGACGTGAGCCTGATCGATGGGCTCGATGGATCGCTGGGTGCCCGGGTCGTAGGCGCGGACCGACTCGATGTTGTCGCCGATGAACTCGAGGCGGATTGGATGCCGGGCGCCGGCCGGGTAGAAGTCCACGACGCCGCCGCGCACGGAGAACTCGCCCGGCTCGTCGGTCGGATCCTGCCTGGTGTATCCGGCGGCGGTGAGCCGGTCGCCGAGATCCGTCGGCGAGATCTCGTCGCCGGGACGGAGCGTGAAGCCGGCCGCGGCGATCCGCGACGGCTGACTGACCCGCGGCAGCAGCGAGGCCGCCGACGCAATGACGAGCCGCGCCGTCCCGCGGCTCAGCGCGTGCAACGCGCGGGCGCGCGCCGACGCGATGTCGAAGTGCGGCGACAGGCCGCGATACGGATCGATCTCGTGGGACGGGAACGGCACCACCAGATGCGCCGCGTCGGCGTCGGAGACGCCTTCGAGCGCCGCGAGGAAGAACCGGGCGTCCGAGGTCAGCTGTTCGACGTCCGCGTCCGTCGGCACGACCGCCAGCACGCGATCGCGGACGACCGCGGCCGCGGCGAAGTAGCCCTTCGCCGCCGCGGTCAGGCCGCTGACAGGCCGTCCGGGCACACCAAAGCCGAGGCGGCCGGCTGCCGTCTTGAGCAGTGCGCGGAGCGTCAGCGAAGTGGAGGTCGAAGAGCTCATGACCGGACGGGCGTCGTGTGCCGGAACCTTCGATTATAGCGCGCCGGACATCTGCTCAGGTCCTGCGGTTTGCTGCACGGCCGGCGGAGGCTGTCGACATGGGCAAACGGCTGGCACTTCTTGGTGCTGTGTTGCTGACGTATGCCGCGCCGGTGCGCGCGGATCCGTTCGCGGACACCATCTATTCGAACCTTGGACCGGGAGGCACCTGGTCGGATCTCTCGTGGACGACGCGTGAATCGGATTCGCCGGAGGAGAGAACCTTCCACATCTGGTGGGCGACGCCGTTCACGCCGACCACGACCGGCGCAGTCACCGCGCTCGAGCTGCCGTTCAACTATCGTGCGGACGGGTCGGGAAGCCTGATCGTGGACATCCGCTCCGCCGCCGGAGGGCTGCCCGGGACGGTGCTCGAGTCGTTCACCCTCGACGGCAGTACCGCGCCGCCGACGACGCTCTACAGCTTCACGTCCCTCATCCGTCCGGTGCTCGCGGCGGGCTCGCTGTACTTCGTGACCTTCGGCACGACCGGCAGCGATGACAACCTCGCCAACTGGCACGCGTCGCCGATCCTGCCGAGGGAAAGCGAGATCGCGCAGGCCGGCGAGAGAGACGGTCCCTATTTCACGGTCACGAGTACTCCGCTGGCGTTCCGCGTCCAGGCGGAAGCGCTGAACGCGACCCCCGAGCCGTCGTCGCTTCTGCTGCTGGGGACCGCACTCGCCGGCCTTGCCGCCCGCCGGCGCAGGGGCCGGTAAATCCTATGAGCGGGCGCGGCGCGCCTTTTCGACGATCGCGCTGGTCGAGTAGCCTTGCTCGACAGGTTCCAGCACGACGCGCCCGCCGCGCGCTTCGACGGTATCGCGTCCCACAATCTGATCTGCCGGCCAGTCCGCGCCCTTGACCAGCACGTCGGGCTGGACCCGCCGGATGATGTCGGCCGGCGTATCGTCGTCAAAGATCGACACGGCGTCGACGCAGTCGAGCGCTTCGAGCACCTCGGCGCGCTCGGCTTCCGGGTTGATCGGCCGGAACGGTCCCTTGTTGCGCCGCACCGACGCATCGGAATTCAGTCCGACGATGAGGAGGTCGCCGTGGCGGCGCGCCGCGCGAAGGTAGCGCACGTGGCCGGGGTGCAGGATGTCGAACACCCCGTTGGTGAAGACGATGCGCCGGCCCGCCGCGCGCGCGTCGCGCACGAACGCGGCGAGAGCGTCAGCGTCCAGCATCCTTGAACGTCATCCCGGCGGAGAAGCGCCAGGTGTGCCGCGGGCGGTAAATGCCCACGTCCCTGGTGCGCGATTTGACGCGGAAGGTGTAGAGCAGGCGGTGGTAGTCGTAGGGGTAGCCGTCGATCTTGTGGACCGCGACGTCGACCTTGTAGGTGCCTTCGATCAGATCGAGGGCGTCGATCGAGAAGATCGCCTCGGTGTCGCCGTGGATCGACCCCGGCGCCAGCTCCTCGATGTAGGTGTTGGTGCCGTAGCAGCAGACGCCCTCGGCGTTGAAGATGCCGACGCCGACGACGAAGTCGTCGATCGGGAGCGGCGCGCGCATCCGGATGCGGACCTCGATCCGATCGCCGGACTGGAACACGTGCCCCGGCGCGCCGTCCGGGCCCAGGAACGTCACTTCCGTGATCTCGATCTCGCGCGAACCCCAGCGCCCTTCCGCGGCGCGGAACATGTCGCCAGCCGCCGTCGCGGTCTCGACCGGGTTGTCCGGCAGGACGGCGGCGGCCGGCTCGTCGGGCGACACGATCGCCGCATCCGCCGAATCGCGCGCCCTGGCGTCGCCCGCCGCCAGCTCCCGTTCCTCGCGCTTCTCGACGTCGGTGATGTAGGCGCCGACGATCCGTTTCGGATCGCCCGAACCCTTGATCCGTCCGGCGTCGAGCCAGAGCGCCTCGTCGCAGAAGCGCTCCACCATCCCCAGCGAATGCGTGACGAGCAGGATCGTCTTGCCGCGCCGCTTGAACTCGGCGAACTTGTCCAGGCACTTGTGGGTGAAGCCCTCGTCGCCGACCGCGAGCACTTCGTCGACGAGCAGCACCTCGGGATCGACGTGAATGGCCACGGCGAACCCGAGACGCATGTACATGCCGGACGAGTAGGTCTTCACCGGCGCGTCGATGAACTCCTGCATCTCGGCGAACTCGACGATCTCGTCGAAGCGCGCCGCCACCTCGCGCTTGGTCAGCCCGAGCATGATGCCGTTGATGAACACGTTCTCGCGCCCGGAGATCTCGGGATGGAACCCGGCGCCCAGCTCGATCAGCGCGGAGATGCGCCCGTTGACGAGTACGGCGCCGCTCGTCGGCTTGCTGATGCCCGCCACGAGCTTCAGCATGGTGCTCTTGCCCGAGCCGTTTCGTCCGATGACGCCGAGCGTCTGCCCGCGCGGAACCCTCACCGTGACGTTCGTCAGCGCCGCGAACGTCTCCTCCGGGTTCAGGTCCCGCACCAGGCTGCGGGACAGCAGCGCGCTCTTGAGGGTCGCGAACTGGCGGCGGTGCGCAAACCGCCGGTAGACCTTGGAGACGTTGGTGAGTTCGATCGCGCTCGCCATCAGACCTCCTCGGCGAAGGTGTCCCGCAGGCGGTCGAACACGAAGTAGGCGAACAGGAAGAACGCGACCGATGCGGCGCCGAGCGCCAGCAGCCATCGCCAGTGGCCGAACGAACCGTCGAAGAACAGGATTTCCTGGTAGGAAATGGCGAGGTGCGTAAAGGGGTTGGCGTTCAGGAACCACTTCCCGAAATCAGGCGCGTGCTGCCACGGATAGATGATCGGGGTCGCGAAGAACCAGAGCTGGAGCACGTTCGTCAGGATGTCGCGGATGTCGCGGAAGTGCACCGTGAGCGCCGCCACGAGAAGCCCGATGCCGGTCGTGAGGATCAGCTGCACGGCGACGACCACCGGGAACCACACCAGCTCCCCGGGCGTGATCGGCGCGCCATAGTAGGCGAGAAAGACGGCGAGGATCGGCAGCCCGAAGAAGAAGTGCACCATGTTGGCGAGCGCGGTCACGATCGGGAGCACTTCCGCCGGAAAGAGGACCTTCTTGATCAGGTTTCCACCCGAGATCAGCACGCCCGCCGATTCGTTCAGCGACGAGGCGAACCAGGTCCACGGCAGCAGCCCGCAGAACAGGAACACGGCGTAGGGATACGCGTCGGCGAACGGCTTGGGCTCGTCGCCGCCGGTGAACCGCCCCGGCATGATGTAGGCGAACACCACCGAGTACACCAGCAGCAGCAGCAGCGGATTGATGAAGGACCAGAAGAAGCCGAGCACCGACCCGCGGTAGCGCGCCTTCAGCTCGCGCGCCACCAGGCTCTGGATCAACGCGCGGTAGCGCAGCAGCTGCGCGAGATTACGGAGCATCGGGATCCGCGACTTCGAGGGCCAGGACGGTGATGTTGTCGGGCCCGCCTCCCTCGTTGGCCGCGGCGATCAGCCGATCGCACACCGCGTCGAGCGGCTCCGCCGATCCCAGGATCCGCGCGATGGTCTCGTGCGCCACGACGCCGGACAACCCGTCCGAGCACAGGAGGAACCGGTCCCCCTTCTGCGGCGCCAGCTCGACGATGTCGATCTCCGGATCGGTGCCGCCCGACAGCGCGCGCGTGACGACGTTGCGCCACGGGTGCTGCCGCGCCGCCGTCGCCGTCATCGTCCCGGCCCGCACCTGCTCCTCGACCCACGAGTGATCGTCGGTGATCTGCCGCAGCGTGCCCTGGCGCAGCGCGTAGATGCGGCTGTCGCCGACGTGGCCGATGCACGCCGACGTCCTGCCGGTCAGCACCGCGGACGCCGTGGTCGCCATGCCGCGCAGATCGGCGGAATCGGCCATGGCGTTGGCGATCTGGCGGTTGGCGAGGCGGAACGCGGCCTTCAGCCGGTTGCCTTCCAGGCTGATCTGCGGTTCGAAGGGGAACGGCCAGGTGCGGTTCTTGTCCGCCCCCGCGGTCTCGGCGATGAAGGTCTGGATGGTTTCGACCGCGACGCGCGACGCGACCTCGCCGGCGACGTGGCCGCCCATGCCGTCCGCCACTATGTAGAGGCCGAGATCCGGACGGGTGCAGTAGCTGTCTTCGTTGCTGCTTCTCCGGAGACCGGGGTCCGTGCGTACGGCCCAGGACAGCTTCATCGGGATCCGACTCGCCCTAGCCCTGCGGCGGCGGCATGCGCTGCTTGCCGACGCGGCCGGCGAACTGGCTCCTCGATGACACCTGCAGCCGCATGAGCGATTTCGTCAGAGCGGTGCGTGCGCGCTCGTAGTCGACTTCCGATGCCTGGGCGAGCTGCTGCTCGGCGCGCCGCCGCGCCTCTTCGGCGCGAGCCACGTCGATGTCTTCGGCGCGCTCGGCGAGCTGCGCCAGGATGGTGACGCGGTCGGGGAGCACTTCGCAGAAACCGAAGGCGACCGAGAGATACGTCTTGTCCTGCCCCTTGCGGTACCACAGCTCGCCGACCGCGAGCGAGGCGAGCAGCGGCGTGTGGCCGGGCAGCACGCCGAAGTAGCCCTCGCTGCCCGGAACCTGCACTTCGTCCACCTGCTCGTTGACGAGCAGCTTGTCAGGCGTGACGATCTGCAGTCGTATCGAAGTCGGAAGAGGCATGGTCTACCGCAGTCTACGCCTTTGCCATCTGCTCGGCACGCGCCAGCGCTTCTTCGATCGTGCCCACCATGTAGAACGCCTGCTCCGGCACGCCGTCGTGCTTGCCGTCCACGATCTCCTTGAACCCCTTGACCGTTTCGGCGATGGGCACGTACTTCCCGGGCAGGCCGGTGAACTGTTCCGCGACGAAGAACGGCTGCGACAGGAACTTCTGGATCTTGCGCGCGCGCGACACGGTGAGCTTGTCCTCTTCCGACAGCTCGTCGATGCCCAGGATCGCGATGATGTCCTGAAGATCCTTGTAGCGCTGCAGCACCTGCTTCACCGCGCGGGCGACATTGTAGTGCTCGTCGCCGATGATGCGCGGATCGAGAATGCGCGAGGTCGAGGCCAGCGGATCGACGGCCGGGTAGATGCCGAGTTCGACGATCGCGCGCGACAGGTTGGTGGTCGCGTCGAGGTGGGCGAAGGTGGTGGCCGGCGCCGGATCCGTGTAGTCGTCGGCGGGGACGTAGATCGCCTGCACCGAGGTGATCGATCCGCTCTTGGTCGAGGTGATGCGCTCCTGCAGCTCGCCCATCTCGGTGCCGAGCGTCGGCTGGTAGCCGACCGCGCTCGGCATGCGGCCGAGCAGCGCGGACACTTCCGAGCCGGCCTGGGTGAAGCGGAAGATGTTGTCGATGAAGAGGAGCACGTCCTTCTTCTCGGCGTCGCGGAAGTACTCGGCGACGGTCAGGCCGCTCAGCGCCACCCGCAGGCGCGCGCCCGGCGGTTCCGTCATCTGGCCATAGACCAGCGCGGCGCGCGATTTCTCGAGCTCCTGCATGTTGATGACGCCGCTCTCCTGGAACTCGAGCCAGAGGTCGTTCCCCTCGCGGGTGCGCTCGCCGACGCCGGCGAACACCGAGACGCCGCCGTGCTTCATCGCGACGTTGTGAATGAGCTCCTGGATGATGACCGTCTTGCCGACGCCGGCGCCGCCGAACAGCCCGATCTTGCCGCCGCGCAGGTACGGCTCGAGCAGGTCGACGACCTTGATGCCCGTCTCGAACATCTGCAGCTCGGTGGACTGATCCTCGAGCGACGGAGCCTCGCGGTGGATCGACCAGCGCTCGGTCGAGTTGATCGGCCGATCCGGGAAATCGACCGGTTCGCCGAGCACGTTCATGACGCGGCCGAGCGTGGCGGTTCCGACCGGCATCGAGATCGGCGCGCCGGTGTCGATCACGCTCATGCCGCGGCGCATGCCGTCGGTCGGCTTCATCGCGACCGTCCGCACGCGGTTCTCGCCGAGGTGCTGTTCGACTTCGGCGATGACGTCGATCGGATCGCTCCCGTCGCCGCCCGGCGAGCTGATGCGGACCGCGTTGTAGATCGCCGGCAGCGTGCCGCCGGCGAATTCGACGTCGACGACGGGGCCGATGACCTGGACGACTTTCCCTGTATTGACTGCTGTTGCTGTTGCCATCTTTGACCTGCGTATGCGAATCTGTCGTCACATCCCGGCTATAGAGCTCCCGCCCCGGACACGACCTCGATGATCTCGCGGGTAATCGCCGCCTGGCGGACCTTGTTCATGTACAGCGTGAGCTGCTCGATCATGTCCGCCGAGTTCCGCGTCGCCGCGTCCATCGCGGTCATCTGCGCCGCGTAGAACGCGGCGTTGGATTCGAGCAGCGCCCGGAACGCCTGGATCTCGACGTGGCGCGGAATCAGCGTGTCGAACAGCGCCTCGGGTGAGGGCTCGTAAATGTATTCGATCGCACCGCCGGCGCCGGCGGCGTGGTCCGCCGTCTTCGCCGCCGCCCCCTCGGCGGACCCGATGTCGAGCCGCGCGATCGGCAGCAGCCGCTCGACCACGACGCGCTGCGAGATCACCGATTTGAACTCGTTGTAGATCAGGTAGACGCTGTCGACCTGGCCGCTGGTGAACGCCTCGATCGCGGCGTCGGCCAGGCTCTTTGCGTGGGCGAACTGGAGCCCGGCGAACAGGTTCACCTGCTCGTAGCGGACTTCGAAGCCGCGGCGGGCGAAGTAGTCGCGCCCGCGGCGCCCGACCAGCCCCAGCGCCACTTCACGCGCGGGGTCGTCGACGATGAACGTGCTCGCCGACTTGATCGCGTTGGTGTTGAAGCTGCCGCACAGGCCGCGATCGGCGGTGATCACGAACAGCAGCGCCTTGCCGCCGGCGCGCGGCGTGCGGCGCTCGTCGAGCAGCGGATGCAGTGACGGATCGACGCGCGTCGCGAGGCTGTTGAGGACGCGCAGCATCTCGCTCGCGTACGGACGCGCGCTCTGAATGCGCTCCTGCGCGCGGCGCAGCCGCGAGGCCGCGACCATCTTCATGGCCTTGGTGATCTGCTGCGTCGATTTCACAGCTCTCACCCGCCGACGGATGTCGAGAAGGGACGGCATGGCGTCGTCAGGCCGCCGTGGTCCGGGTCGAGGCGGCGAAGGACTTGCCGAATTCCTCCAGCGCCGCGTTCAGCTCGCCCTTGATCGCGTCGTCGATCTGCTTCTTCTCCGCCAGTGCCGCGAGCACGCCGGGCTTGCGGGTGTCGAGGAACTTGTACAGCTCGGATTCGTAGGCGCGCACCTGCTCGACCGGGATCGGATCCACGTATCCGTTGGTCGCGGCGTAGATGATCGCCACCTGCTTCTCGACCGGCAGCGGCTGGTACTGCGGCTGCTTGAGCACTTCGACCAGCCGGCGGCCGCGATTGAGCTGGTTCAGCGTCGCCTTGTCGAGATCCGATCCGAACTGGGCGAAGGCGGCGAGCTCGCGGAACTGCGCCAGGTCGAGGCGCAGCGTGCCCGCGACCTGCCGCATCGCCTTGACCTGCGCCGAACCGCCGACGCGGCTGACCGAGTTGCCGACGTTGATCGCCGGGCGGATGCCCTGGTGGAAGAGGTCCGACTCGAGGAAGATCTGCCCGTCGGTGATCGAGATGACGTTGGTCGGGATGTACGCCGAGAGGTCCCCCGCCTGCGTTTCGATGATCGGCAGCGCGGTCAGCGATCCGCCGCCGCTCTCCTTCTTCAGCTTGGCGGCGCGCTCCAGCAGCCGCGAGTGCAGGTAGAAGACGTCGCCGGGATACGCTTCGCGGCCCGGCGGCCGGCGCAGCAGCAGCGAGATCTCGCGGTACGCCTGCGCGTGCTTCGAGAGGTCGTCGTAGATCACCAGCGCGTGGCCGCCGTTGTCGCGGAAGTACTCGCCCATCGTGCAGGCCGAGTACGGGCTGATGTAGAGCAGCGGCGCCGGGTCCGACGCCCCGGCGGCGACGACGATGGTGTATTCCATCGCCCCGGCGTCCTCGAGCGTCCGCACCACCTGCGCGATCGTCGACTGCTTCTGCCCGATCGCGTTGTAGATGCAGATCATGTTCTGGCCGCGCTGGTTGATGATCGCGTCCACCGCCACCGCGGTCTTGCCGGTCTGGCGGTCGCCGATGATCAGCTCGCGCTGGCCGCGGCCGATCGGCACCATCGCGTCGATCGCCTTCAGCCCGGTCTGCATCGGCTCCTTTACCGGCGATCGCGCGACGACGCCGGGAGCGATGCGCTCGATCGGCATCGAGTGCTTCGAGACGATCGGCCCCTTGCCGTCGATCGGCTGGCCGAGCGCGTTGACGACGCGGCCGACCATCTCGGGGCCGACCGGCACCGAGATGATCCGCCCGGTGCGCTTCACCGGATCGCCTTCCTTGATCTCGGTGTAGTCGCCGAGCAGCACCGCGCCCACGCTGTCTTCCTCGAGATTCAGCGCGATGCCGAAGATGCCGTGCGGGAACTCGAGCATCTCGCCCGCCATGGTGTTCTCGACGCCGTGCACGCGCGCGATGCCGTCGCCGACCGACACGATCGTGCCGACTTCGGCGACGTCGACGTCCACCGCGTAGCTCCCGATCTGGTCGCGGATGATCTTGGAAATTTCTTCGGCTTTTATGTCCATGCTCAACCCGGGGGCGCCGCCCCCAAAATCCTCACACGCCTGCTGTGCTCGCTGGTTACTGCCCGGTCTCGATCAGCGACTGCTTCAGCTTCTGCAGCTGCGTCGTCACGCTGCCGTCGTACACCGTGCTGCCCAGCCGCGTGAC
This sequence comes from Vicinamibacterales bacterium, assembly GCA_035699745.1. Lineage (NCBI taxonomy): Bacteria > Pseudomonadati > Acidobacteriota > Vicinamibacteria > Vicinamibacterales > Vicinamibacterales bacterium. The sequence goes on along the minus strand of DASSPH010000071.1, from coordinate 27,328 downwards.
CATGCCGCCGATGATCGACGGATCCACTCTCGATTCGAGGGTCACCTTGCGCCCGGTCGCCTGGCTCAGGCTCTGCTCCATGGCCCGCAGTCTGTCGGGCGCCAGGTCGATGGCGGTCGTCACCTCGCCGCGAATCACCTGGAGGTGGTCCATCAGCCGGTCGCCGAAGGCGCGGGAGATGTCGGGCAGCAGCATCAGCCGATCGCGCTCGGCGAGGAGCAGGATCATCTTCGCGACCACCGGCGAGAGCGTGCCGGCCCGCTCGACGAGCGCCCGGGCGAGGGCCTGCTTCTTCGACGCGGGAATCGCGGGATTGCCGAACGTGGAGTGAAGCGCCGGATGCTGCCGGAAGAGATCGACGAACTGCTGCAGGTCGGCGTGCGCCCGCTCGAGGTTGCCGGCTTCCTTCTGAACGACGTCGAACAGGGCGCGTGCGTAACGGCCGGCGGCCGCGCCGCTCGTCACGGGCGCTGCCCGCCTGAATCAAAAATGCGAATCATGCCAAACGTATTTTTATACCACTCAGCGGAGCATCACGGCAACCGCCGCACCGCGCTCATGGCGGTCGAGCACCAGCCCCACCTCATGCGCGGAGACGCCCGCCGCCCGCAGCGCGTCGCGTGCGGCGGCCGCCGCCTCCGGCGCAACCGCCGCAAGCAGCCCCCCGGAGGTCTGCGGATCGTAGAGAAGTTGGAGGATCCGCGGGTCAATCGCCGCGTCCCCCTGGACGCCGGCGGCGAAATGGTCCTTGTTCGTCCGCCCGCCGCCGGGGGTGTTCCGCTCGACGAGATCGATCGCCCCGTCGAGCAGCGGCACCCGCGCCGCGTCGATCGCCAGCACACATCCGCTCGCGCGCGCCACCTCGGTCGCGTGGCCGATCAGACCGAAGCCGGTGATGTCGGTGCACGCGTGCACCGCCGTCCCATCCAGTGAGAGCAGCGCCTCGGCCGCGGCCTTGTTCAACTGCACCATCGACCTGATGGCGCCGTCCGCCGTACGGGCGTCCGTGCGCGCGAACTTGATCGCGGTGGCGATGACGCCCGTGCCGAGCGGCTTCGTGAGGATCAGACGGTCGCCGGGACGCGCGCCCGCGTTCGTCCACATCCGCGCCGGATCCACCTCGCCGGTGACCGCGTACCCGAACTTGATCTCCTGATCCTGGACCGTGTGCCCGCCGAGCAGCGCCGCCCCGGCCTCGCGAAGGGCCTGCAGCCCGCCGCGGAAAATCTGCGCGAGAACGGCGCGATCGCCATCCTTCGGAAACCCGGCAATCGCCAGCGCGGTCAACGGACGCCCGCCCATGGCATAGACGTCCGACAGCGCGTTCGCGCCGGCGATCCGGCCGTAGGCCTCGGGATCGTCGACGACCGGGGTGAAGAAATCGACGGTCTGCACCAGCGCGCGTCCCCGATCGAGCTCGTACACACCCGCATCGTCCGAGGTCCGGTAGTCGACCAGGACCCGGTCGTCGCGCTCGAACACGGGCAAATCACCCAGCACCTGGGCAAGCTCGCCGGCGGCGAGTTTGCTCGCTCAACCGGCGCAGGCTGAATAGTCAGTCAGCTTTCGCATCTCTCCCGTCGCCCCTATTCCCCCGTCAGCCTCTCGTAAATCCGCTGCAGTTCATCCTCGCTCAGGAACTCGATCTCGATGCGGCCGCCCTTCCCCTTGCGATTGATGCGCACGCGCGTCCCCAGCGCGAGGCGCAGCTTGTCTTCGGCGGCGCGGGTGTGCACGTCGACGGCCTTCGCCGGCCTGGGCGCCTCCGGCGCCGACACCTTCTTCACCAGCGCTTCGGTCTCGCGCACCGACAGATTGCGGCTCAGCACGTCACGCGCGACGCGGAGCTGCGCCGCTTCGTCGGCGAGCGCGAGCAGCGCGCGCGCGTGCCCCATCGACAGCGCGTTCGACGACACGCTGGCGCGGACCTCCTGCGGCAGCCGCAGCAAACGCACGTAATTGGCAATCGACGACCGATCCTTCCCCACCGCGTCCGCGATCTGCTCCTGCGTCAGATGGAATTCGTCGGACAGACGGCGGTAGGCGACCGCCTCCTCGATCGGATTCAAGTCCTCGCGCTGAATGTTCTCGATCAGCGCGACCGCGAGCAGGCGATCCTCCGGCATCTCGCGGACGACGACGGGCACTTTGAGAAGACCGGCGCGCTGCGCCGCGCGCCAGCGGCGCTCACCCGCGACGATCTCGTACGGCACGCCGGTGTCGAGGGGCTGTCCGCCGCCGCCGGCCGGCGAGCGGCGCACGACGATCGGCTGGATGATGCCGTTGGCGCGGATCGAGCGCGCCAGATCCTCGATGCGCTCGTCATCCATGTGGGTGCGCGGCTGGAACTTGTTGGGCCGCAGCAGATCGATGTCGATCTCGAGCGAGCGATCGCCGGCCGCCGGAGCGGCAGCGGGCGTGTCGGGGATGAGCGCGCTGAGACCACGGCCGAGTGCGGGGCGTTTGTCCACCATGTGTTACTCCGTGCCGGGCGCGTTCGCCGCCGGCGCCGCCGCTTCGCGCGCGAGCAGCTCGCGGGCGAGCGAGAGGTAGGCTTCCGAACCACGTGACTTGACGTCGTAGAGGATCGCCGGCATGCCGTGGCTCGGCGCTTCGCCGAGCCGGATGTTGCGCGGGATCACGGTGTCGAAGACGCGCTCCTTGAAGAACTCGCGGATGTCGCGCGACACCTGCTGCCCCAGGTTCGTCCGCTCGTCGTACATCGTCATCAGCACGCCGGCGATGTCGAGCGACGGATTCAACGCGGCGCGCACGCGCCGCAGCGTCGCGACGAGATCGGCGAGCCCTTCGAGCGCGAAGTACTCGCAGTTGAGCGGAATCAGCACCGCGTCGGCGGCGACGAGGGCGTTGTGCGTGAGCAGCCCGAGCGACGGCGGGGTGTCGATGAGGATGAAGTCGAACCGCTCGCGCAGCGGCGCGAGGAAATCGCGCAGCCGGCGCTCGCGATCCGGCAGCGTCACGAGCTCCACCTCGGCGCCGGTGAGATTGCGGTCCGCCGGAACGAGCCACAGATCCTTGACACGCGTCTCGAGAATGAAGGCGGATGGATCCTGGACGGCCTCCGGGGAGGTCAAGGCTTGATAGATGGTCCCAGCGGGCGCGGCCTGGCCCTTGAGGCCAAGGCCACTCGTGAGGTTCCCCTGCGGGTCCACGTCGATGACCAGGATCCGCTGCTTGGCCATAGCCAAGGCTGTCGCTAAGTTTATGGTAGTAGTGGTTTTACCGACGCCGCCCTTCTGATTGGCGACGGAGAAGATGCGGGACATTTGGGTGGTTGCCCTATCAATGTTCCACGTGGAACAGGCAAGAGCATATCAAACAGCTCACTGTTCCACGTGAAACAATCGCACCAGCTCAGCGTTACCCAGCAACCGGTGGCGGTTTTTCAACCGGGAACCCGCAGGGATCGGCGGTGATGCCCCCTCACTGACGAACAGAGCCACTTCCCCGCTGGCGGCCGCAAACCTCATGGCCGTCCTCAACGACTCCTCATCCATCCGGACCGCACGCATCGACACCAGGTCGAACGCGCCGTTGAACTGCGGCTCGCGCGACAACACCTCGAAACGCTGATCCAAGACGATGACGCTGAGGTGGGTTTGATGAGCGGCTTCCCGCAGGAAGGCCGCCTTGCGGCTCTTTGACTCCACCATGACCAGTTCACGGCAGTCGAGCGTCAGGGCGAGCGGGATGGCCGGGGAGCCGCCTCCCGAGCCGAGGTCGATCAGTCGCGCGCCCCGCTGGAGATGTTGAGCGGCTGCAACAGGTTCGAGCAGCAACCGGTCGATGGCTTCGTCTGGATCCGACAGGGACGTCAGGTTGATCTTGGCGTTCCAGCGAGTCAGGAGGTCGTAGTAGTCGAACAGCGCTTGTCGCAGCGCAGGCGCGACATCGAGGCCCGCGGAGGCGGCGCGATCCGAGAAACGTCCCTCCAGTGGATGCATTCAGCGGGTGAGCTGACCGGAGACGTGAGCGGCGATCAATGCCACGGCGGCCGGCGTCAGGCCGGGAATCCGCAGCGCCTGGCCGATGGTTTCGGGCCGGACCGAGGTGAGACGCTCGACCGACTCGCGCGAAAGTCCGGGGATGCCGGCGAACACGAAGCCAGCGGGAATCCGCCGTTCTTCCTGGCGCCTGAGCCGCTCCACGGCCTCGTGCTGGCGCCGGAGGTACCCTTCGTAGCGGTAGATCGTCTCGAGGCTCACGAAATCCAGCAGGGAATCCGTGATGGCGAGCTGCAGCTGGCCGTCCCTGGTGAGTGTGCGTATGTCGACGTCCGGCTGTCGAAGCGCGCGTTCGGCGGGCATTCGCTGGGAACCGACGGAGACCACCGTCTTTCGGATGACCGCCTGGTTCCGTTCGAGGCGGGCGCGGCGGTTCTCGAATCGCTCCCAACGGGCGTCGCAGACGGTGCCGATCTCCCGTCCTTTCGGGGTGAGCCGGAGGTCCGCGTTGTCGATCCGCAGCAGGAGGCGGTGCTCGGCGCGAGAGGTGAACATGCGATACGGCTCGAGGCAGCCGCGCGTGGTCAGGTCGTCGACGAGCACGCCGATGTAGCTTTCGTCGCGGCCCAGCGTGATCGGGGTCTCCCCCTGAACCGCACGCGCCGCGTTGATTCCGGAGAGCAGCCCCTGCGCTCCGGCCTCCTCGTACCCGGAGGTCCCGTTGATCTGACCGGCAAGGAAAAGACCGGGCAGCCGGTGCGTCTGGAGCGACCGATCGAGCTCAGTGGGCTGGATGAAGTCGTATTCGACCGCATAGCCGGGACGGATCATCTCGGCGTCTTCGAGCCCGGGCAGCGCGCGAACGAGCTGGAGCTGCACGTCTGCGGGAAGGCTCATCGAGAAGCCGTTCACGTAGATCTGGTCGGTGGCGAGCCCCTCCGGCTCGAGAAAGATCTGGTGGCGCTCGCGGTGTGGAAAGCGCATCACCTTGTCTTCGAGCGACGGGCAGTACCGGGGGCCGATTCCGCTGATCTGTCCGTTGTACAGCGGCGACTTGCCGATGTTCTCGCGGACGATCGCATGCACGCGGTCCGTCGTATGGACGACGTGGCAGGCGATCTGCGGACGGGCGATCGGACCGCTGAGGAACGAGAACGGCACCGGCGGGTCGTCGCCGTTCTCCGGCGCGAACCGGGAAAAGTCGATGCTGCGCCGATGCAGCCGCGGCGGCGTTCCGGTCTTCAGTCGTCCCCACGTGAAACCGAGTGACTTCAACGACTCCGCGAGATCGCGGGACGGCGGCTCGCCGGCGCGCCCCGCCGGCCGCTGCTCCGGCCCGACGTGGACGAGGCCGTTCAGAAAGGTCCCGGTCGTCACCACGAGCGCCTCGCAGCCGTAGGTGTCGCCGTCTTCGAGGGCGAGGCCGGTGACGCGCCCCTCCGAGACGATGATGCGGCCGGCGCGGCCGACGATCCACGAGATGCGCGGTTCGCGCTCGAGCGCCGCCCGCACCCACGCGCTGTAAACCTGCTTGTCGGCCTGGGCTCTCGGCGACCACACCGCCGGACCGCGGCTGCGGTTCAGCAGCTTGAACTGGATCGCCGTCTCGTCGATGGCGACCCCCATCAGTCCGCCGAGCGCGTCGATCTCGCGAACCAGGTGTCCCTTCGCGGTGCCGCCGATCGCCGGATTGCACGGCATATGCGCCACGGTCTCGCGCGTCAGCGTGCAGATCGCCACGTCGATCCCCATGCGCGCGGCCGCCCATGCCGCTTCGACGCCGGCGTGTCCCGCCCCGATGACGATGACCTGGTGATAATTCACGACTTAATTATTTCCCTATACAGAAGCGCTCGAAGATCGTCCGCAGCACCTCGTCCTGCGGCCGCGCTCCCGTCACCTCGTCGAAGCGGGCGCGCGCGTCGTGCAGATCCGCCAGCACGAATTCCTCGGGGGCGCCGTCGGCGGCTGCGAGACGCGCCCGCATCAGCGCTTCCCGCGCCTGCTCCAGCAACGCCGCGTGGCGCAGGTTGGCGATCGCCGCCCGATCGCGCGAGGGTTCGACGCCCGCCGCGATCAGCAGCGCGTCGCGCAGTCCGGCGATCCCCTCGTCGGTCAGCGACGACACGCGCCGCGCTCCCACGTCCGCTTCGTTCCACGCCGCAGGCAGATCGCATTTGCTCGCGACGACGATGCGCGGGCGCTGCGTGTCTGCTGACGCGAGCCGTCGATCCTCTTCGGTCAGCGGCCGGGAGCGATCGAGCACGACCACCGCGACATCCGCGGCATCGTCCGCCCGGCGCGCGCGGGCGATTCCTTCCTCCTCGATCGCGTCGCCTGGCGTTTCGCGGATGCCTGCCGTGTCGACGAGCGTCAGCGGCACTCCCCCGACGTCCACCCGCTCGCTCAGCAAATCCCTCGTCGTTCCCGGCACGTCGGTGACGATGGCGCGGGCGGCGCCGGCGAGGCGGTTGAAGAGGCTCGACTTCCCTGCGTTCGGCCGGCCGACGATGGCGACGGTGAGCCCTTCGCGGATCACGCGTCCGCGCCGCGCGTCCGCGAGCAGGCCATCCAGCACGGCGAGAGACTCGTCCAGCGCCCGCGCGGTTTCGTCCGGCGCGGCGAAGTGGTAGCCCTCCTCGGGGAAATCGAGCGAGGCCTCGAGCGGCGCGATGATCTCGAGGAGCGCGGCGTCGAGCGCGCGCAGTCGCCCGGTGAGCGTTCCCTCGAGCTGATCGAACGCGACGCGCGCCTGCAGCGGGGTGACCGCATCGATCAGATCGCGGACTGCCTCGGCCTGCACCAGGTCGATGCGGCCGTTCAGGTAGGCGCGGAACGTGAACTCGCCGGGGTTCGCCAGCCGCGCGCCCGCGGCGATCGCGGCGCCGACGATCGCGTCCAGCACCACGGGACTGCCGTGCGCCGACACCTCGACGACGTCATCGCCGGTGTAGGAGTGAGGCGCGGGGAAATGGATCACGATCGCCTGATCGATGGCGCTGCCGTCCGCACGCCGGAGCGTGGCGAGCGTCGCGTGCCGCGGCTCGAAGCTGTCCCGCTGGGTGAGCCGCCGCGCGACCGCCGCGGCGCCAGGACCGCTGATGCGCACCACTCCGATCCCGCCGCGGCCGGGAGGGGTGGCGATGGCAGCGATCGTGTCGTCCGTCGAGAACATCGGGTGATCGGGCGATTGGATCATCGGATCATCGGGTGATCGGGTGATCGGGTGATCGGGTCATCGGGTCATCAAGGGATCGCTCGTGCCCCGATGCCTCGATCGCCCGATCACCCGATCGCCCGATCACTCGATCACCCGATCGCCCTGTCTATTTCTTCGAAATGATGACGGTCTTCAGGAACGCGTCGCCGATGCTCTCCGACGACATCGACGGATCTTCGGCCACCGTGAGGTGCACGACGCGGCGGGCGTAGGGGTTGAGCGGCCCCATCTCCTGCGGTCCGGAGAGCTTCGCCTTCTCCATCGTGAACCGCGCCATCTGGCGCAGCTCCTCGTCCTTGCCCCGCCGGTAGCCGAGGCAGTCGACGACGAAGCTGCGATCGTCGTTCAGCTCGCGGCGGAAGCCGGTGTTGACGATCTGCTGCAGCGCGTCGAGGATCTCTCCCTTTCGCTTCAGCAGCACTTCGCCGCCGTCGCCGGAAATGTCGATGCGGATCGCGTCCGGCGCGTCGGTGACCTCGACGTCGAGCGTCAGCCCCATCGCCGAGATGACGTGCTTCACGAGGGTGGCGGCTCTGTCCTGCACGCTCATGAGCGCTCCTTCGCCTGATCCGTGCGCCCGCCGCCGGCATTCTTCACGCGTCGCTCGGCCGGAGGACGCACGGTGCGCACCGCGGTCGGGCCGATGAGGCGGTTGGTCACCATCTGCTGCAGGATGCCCCAGGTGTTACTGACTGTCCAGTAGATCACCAGGCCGCTCGCCGCCCACAGGAACATGCCGCTCATCATCACCGGCATGATGAGCATGATCCGCTGCTGCACGGGGTCGGCGGTCGAGGGGGTCATCTTCTGCTGGATGAACATGGTGATGCCCATCAGGATCGGCCAGATGAACCAGGGGTCGTGCGCCGACAGGTCGTGGATCTGTCCGACGAACGGCGCGCCGCGCAGCTCGATCGCCACCGAGAGCATCGAGTAGAAGGCGAACAGCACCGGGAGGGTCAGCAGCATCGGCACGCAGCCGCTGGCGGGATTGACGCCGCGCTCCTTGTAGAGCGCCATCAGCTCCTGGTTCATCTTGCCCCGCGCCGGATCGCTCATCTTCAGCTTCGCGTAGCGATCCTGGATCGCCTTCACCTCGGGCTGGACCTCCTGCATCTTCCGCATCGACACCACGCTCTTGTGGCGGAGCGGGAACATCGCGAGGTTGATCAGAATCGTCAGCAGGATCAGCGACCAGCCATAGTTGCCGACGTAGCCGTTGATCCACTTCAGCGCGCGCAGCAGCGGCACGACGAGCCACGCGAACATGCCGAAATCGATGGCGCGGACCAGCTCGCGATCCACGCCGGCGAGCACGTCGAAATCCTTCGGCCCGGCGAAGAACGCCGCGCCCTGCGCCGCGCCGGGGAAACGCGCCGACCACGCGACGTACTTCGCCCCGTCGGGCGCATCGGGAACCGGCACGTGCACCGGCTGATAGTCGACGCGAACGGGCTGAGCCGGCTTGACGAGCGCGGTCAGGAAGTAGTGATCGTCCACGCCGATGAATCCGAACGTCCCCTCCGCGACCGGCTGGGCGGCGATCTGATCGGGCTTGACGCGCGTGACCTCGCCGTCGCGGTAGAAGATCGGCTGGATGGGCGGGCTGTAGGTCGCAAACGACGCCGACGGCGTCACGCCGCGGCCGAGCGCCGGACCCCAGCGAACCGTCGCCGGCACCTGTTGGCCGTCGCGCGTCACCGCCGCCGCGACGTTCACGAGATACGGCTTGTCGGGCGCGATCGAGAACGTCTTCTGAACGGTGACGCCGCCGGCGCTGTAATCGAACCGCGCCTGCCAGCCGCGGGTGCCGTCGCCCGACTCCGACGCGACGGCAAAGACCGCCGACGCCAGCGTCTTCGCCAGTGCGGCATCGTCCACCGCGAGCGTCAACGGCAGCGGCGAGTCTGGCGGCGCGTGCCCGGCGACCATCTCGTAAGGCTGTCCCGTGCTGTCGCGATACTTCTTCAACTGCCAGCTCTTGATCGCCGCGCCTCGGGTCGTGAACACGGCGCGGAGGTCGCCGTTCTCGACGACGATCTCGCGGGCCGCAGTCGCGGCGCCGGGGAGTGCCTCGGCGGGAGGCTGAATCGATGGCGTGGGATTCGCCGGCTCGGGGGCCGCGGCGTTGGGCGCGGTGGCAACCTTGCTGGGCTGCGCCGGCTTCTGTTCCGCGGGCTTCTGCGGAACGGGGAACATCGCCTGGTACGCGTACAAGACCACGAACGACAGGACGACAGCGAGCAGAACGCGTCTTTCCATCAAGAACTACAAGGAACTACGAGAGTCGGAGGGCGCGGGGACAGGATCGTACCCGGCGCGCGCGAGTGGATGGCAGCGGCCGAGCCGGCGAAGCGCCAGCATGGACCCGCGCCACGCGCCGTGCGTGCGGAGGGCCTCGATGGCGTAGCTCGAACAGCTCGGCAGGAACCGGCACGACCCGCCGAGGTAGGGGGACAGTGTCAGTTGATAGCCGCGCACGAGCGCGATGAGGAGCTTCGCTGTCATCGATTTGACAGTCCCAGCCGCTTGAGAGTCATCTGATAGTCCGCCGCCAGCCCGGAGGCCTTCGCCAGCGTTGCGGCTGCCTTGGCGATGACGACCAGGTCGGTGGCCGCCGCGGGGGCTGGCTCCGTCCTGAAGGCCTCGCGAATCAATCGTTTCGCCCTGTTCCGCACCACTGCGCCGCCGAGCTTTCGGCTGGCGACGATTCCCAGTCGGGACGTGCCTGACGACGCGGGAGCGGCGACAATCGTGAGGTACCGTCCGTGGGCCCTGCGGCCGACGTCGAACACGTGCTGGAACTCGCCGCGGCGGCGGATCCGCCGTGCCGGCGGCAGGGGGTGGGATGGCACTAGCGCGAGTGCGTGACGCTGAGCCGCTTGCGGCCCTTGGCGCGCCGGCGCTTCAGCACCTGGCGGCCGTTCTTGGTCGCCATGCGGACCAGGAACCCGTGCGTTTTCTTGCGGTGCCGACGATTCGGCTGGAATGTGCGTTTGCCCTTCGCCATTGCTGAAAACCTCTGGAGCGGATCTCGCCGGACTGGAGAAACTTAGATAGTAGCGAAGCCCCTCCGCGACTGTCAATTGCGGGAGGAAAATCGCTATGCTATCGTGCGTCCCCCGCGGCCTCGACAACGCTGCGCCCAGGCTGTATCCATAGGGGCTCCAACCGAAGTTTTCCACAGCTGTGGAAAAAATTGTGGAAAAGCACGGGGGCGAAAGTCCGAAATAGCCCGTAAATGGCGCGCAAAACGTGAGCTCGTCGGTTCCGCTCCCTCGAAGGAACAGGTTACCCCGGGGCGAAAGGTCCCGATTACTTAAATGTCCGGCAGCAATATTTGGGATCAAGTTCTCACCCGGATCGAGACCAAGGTCAACCGGCACAGCTTCTACACCTGGTTCAAGCCCACGGCCTTCCTCGCCGAGCGTGATGGCGCGATCCGCGTCCGCGTCCCCAACGCGCTGTTTCGCGACTGGCTGACGAAGCACTACGCCGCCGTCATCGACGAAGCGCTCGCCGAAGTGCAGCGGCCCGGCCAACCGGTCGCGTTCGTGACCGAAGACGTTCCGGCGCCGGTGGCGCCCGAGATTCCGTCTCCGGAACCAGAGCCCGACGATCTCGAGACCGGCGAGGGAGAGCTCGGCACCCTCAGTGCCCGCTACTCGTTCGACACGTTCATCGTCGGTCCGTCGAACCAGTTCGCGCACGCCGCCTGCCGCGCGGTGGCGGAAGCGCCGTCGCGCTCGTACAACCCGCTGTTCATCTACGGCGGCGTCGGTCTCGGCAAGACGCACTTGATGCACGCCATCGGCCACTACGTCGTCACGCACCTGAAGAACCTGAAGCTCACTTACATCTCGTCCGAGCGCTTCATGAACGAGATGATCAACGCGGTGCGCTACGACCGCATTCTCGATTTCCGCGAACGCTATCGCAGCGTCGACGTGCTGCTCGTGGACGACGTGCAGTTCCTCGCCGGGAAGGAAGGCACGCAGACGGAGTTCTTCCACACGTTCAACGCGCTGTACGACTCGCAGAAGCAGATCGTCATCAGCTCCGACTGCCCGCCGCACGAGATTCCCCAGCTCGAGGAGCGGCTGCGCTCGCGATTCGAGTGGGGCCTGATTGCCGACATCCAGCCGCCGGATCTCGAGACGAAGACCGCGATCCTCAAGCGCAAGGCCGAGACCGAAGGGCTGCACCTGCCCGACAACGTGGCGATCTACATTGCCGGCAAGATCAAGTCGAACATCCGGGAGCTCGAAGGATCGCTGATCCGGCTGATCGCGTACGCGTCGCTGACCGGCCGCGAGATCACCCTGGCGCTCGCGCAGGACGTGCTGCGCAACGTGCTGCAGAACGACGACCGCGCGGTGACGATCGAAGGGGTGCAGAAGGCGGTGGCGGATCACTACTCGCTGAAAGTCGCGGAACTGAAGTCGAAGAACAACTCGAAATCCGTGGCGATGCCGCGGCAGATCGCGATGTATCTGTGCAAGACGCTCACGAACGCGTCGCTGCCGGAAATCGGCAAGAGCTTCGGCGGCAAGCACCACTCGACCGTGATCCACTCGATCCGCAAGGTGGAGGATCTCCGGCAGAAGGACGGAGATTTCAACACGCTTATCAACAACCTGCTCGAGTCGTTCCGCTAGGGTTTGCCGCGTCCGGCGGGGCGGGCGGCGGGATTTCCACAGCATGCGGCCCGGCTCGACTGTGGGTGGATTGCGGGTTTTCGGAAGGACCAAAACGTCCACAGGCGGAGGCTGGAAAACCCGCCGCGGTACCGGAATCGCGTCCACAGCCTAAATGACAGATTCTGAAAGGGTAATTGTCCGTAAAAGGCTTTTCCACAGCACCTCTTTTTTGTTATAATTCTTTGTTCCTGTTTCTCTCCTCATAACTTAGAGATCAACCACAATGGAATTGGTCGTCCGCAAGACCGATCTGCTTCGCGAACTGCAACTCTTCCAGGGCATCGTCGAGCGCAAGAACACGATTCCGATTCTTGCCAACGTGCTGCTCGACGCCACCGGCGCGGAAGTGAGGATGCTCGCGACGGATCTCGAGGTTGGTCTGCGCAGCAAGTGTCCGGCGACGGTGTCGAAGACCGGATCGCTGACGCTGCCGGCGAAGAAGCTGTACGAGATCGTCAAGGCGCTGCCCGAGACGGACGTGCGGATCGAGGAGGACAAAGGGGGCGTCAAGGTCGCGGCGGACCGCTTCGACTCGCGGATGCAGACGCTGCCGCGCGAGGACTTCCCGACCCTGCCCGACGCCAGCGGCGCGGTCAGCGCGCAGCTGCCGCGCGACGCGGTGCGCCAGATGATCGCCAAGACGCAGTTTGCGATCACCGGCGAAGACACGCGCTACTTCCTCAACGGCGCGCTGTTCCTGCTGCGCGGCGATTCGCTCGGCCTGGTGTCGACCGACGGCCATCGCCTCGCCCACATCACGGTGCCGCGCGACAAGTCGAAGGCCGGCAAGGCAGCGAAGGCGGGTGACACCGACGAGAACCGCGTCATCCTTCCGCGCAAGACGCTGCTGGAGCTCGGGCGCCTGCTCGCCGAAGGGGGCGAGGGGGACATCCAGTACGAGCGCGGCGAGAATCATCTGTTCTTCGGCGTCGGCGACCGGCTGCTGATCTCGCGGATGATCGACGGACAGTTCCCCGCCTTCGAGCGGGTGATTCCGAAGAACAACGACAAGCACGTCGAGTTCGATCGCGACCGGCTCACCAGCGCGGTGAAGCGCGTCGCGCTGCTCTCGAACGAGCGGTCGCGCGCGGTGAAGTTCCAGATCGACAAGGGCAAGGTCGAGATCGCCTCGAGCAGTCCGGAGTTCGGCGAGGCGAAGGAAGTCCTGATGGTCGACTACGCGGCGGCGCCGGTCACCATCTGTTTCAACGCGCAGTACGTGCTGGACTTCCTCGGCGTGGTCGAGACCGACACCGTGTCGCTCGACTTCAAGGACGAGATGAGCCAGGCCGTGCTCAAGCCCGTGGGCGGCGAAGGCTACGAATACACCTACGTCATCATGCCGATGAGGATTTGAGAATTTGGCGATTTCCAAATTTCCAAATTCCCAAACTTCCAGATTCTGAATGAACCAGTCGCACGAATCGAACCAGCAGCACCCAGAGGTTTCATCCGGCACGAACGGTAACGGCTCCGGCGCCGACTACGGGGCCGCGCAGATCAAGGTCCTCGAAGGGCTCGAGGCGGTCCGCAAGCGTCCCGCCATGTACATCGGGTCCACGGGCGCACCCGGCCTGCACCATCTGGTCTACGAGATCGTCGACAACTCGATCGACGAGGCGCTCGCCGGCCACTGCGATCAGGTCAACGTCACGATCCACATCGACAACTCCGTCACGGTGGTCGACAACGGCCGCGGCATCCCGGTCGATCTTCACGAGAGCGGAAAGTCGGCGGCCGAGGTCGTCCTCACCGTGCTGCACGCCGGCGGCAAGTTCGACAACGACAGCTACAAGGTCTCCGGCGGCCTGCACGGCGTCGGCGTCTCGGTCGTCAACGCCCTGTCCGAGCTCCTCGAGCTGGAGATCTGGCGCAACGGCCAGGTCTACCAGCAGAACTACGAGCGCGGCGTGCCCGCCGGGGAGCTCGAAGTCACCGGCACGACGAAGAAGCGCGGCACCAAGATCACCTTCAAGCCGGACGCGCAGATCTTCGAGACCACGGAATACAGCTTCGACACGCTGGCCACGCGCCTGCGCGAGCTCGCCTTCCTCAACGGCGGCGTCACCATCACCATCGACGACGAGCGCGACGGCAAGTCGCACAAGTTCCTCTACGAAGGGGGCATCGTCTCGTTCGTCGAGTACCTGAACCAGAACAAGGCGGCGGTTCACGAGAAGCCGATTTACTCGCGCGGCGAGAAGGACGGCATCGACGTCGAGATCGCGATGCAGTGGAACGACGGCTACGCCGAGACGCTCTACTCGTTCGCCAACAACATCAACACCCACGAAGGCGGCACCCACCTGTCGGGCTTCCGCGCCGCGCTGACCCGGACGGTGAACTCGTACGCCGCGAAGAACAACCTGACCAAGGATCTGAAAGACGCGACGATCAGCGGCGACGACATCCGCGAAGGGCTCACCGCCGTGATCAGCGTCAAGATCCCGCGGCCGCAGTTCGAGGGGCAGACCAAGACCAAGCTGGGCAACACCGAGGTGAAGGGCATCGTCGAGACCATCGTCAACGACAAGCTCGGCGCCTTCCTCGAGCAGAATCCCAACGTCGCCAAGCGGGTCATCGCCAAGGCCGTCGACGCGGCGCGGGCGCGCGAAGCCGCCCGCAAGGCGCGCGATCTGGTGCGGCGGAAGGGGGCGCTCGACAGCAGCGCGCTGCCGGGCAAGCTCGCCGACTGCCAGGAGCGCGATCCCGCGCTGAGCGAGATCTACATCGTCGAAGGCGAGTCCGCAGGCGGGTCAGCCAAGCAGGGGCGCGACCGCCGGTTCCAGGCGATCCTGCCGATCAAGGGCAAGATCCTCAACGTCGAGAAGGCGCGCTTCGACAAGATGCTGAGCAGCGACGAGATCAAGACCATGATCGCCGCGCTCGGCACCAGCATCGGCACCGAGGACTTCGATCTCGGCAAGCTGCGCTACCACCGGATCATCATCATGACCGACGCGGACGTGGACGGCTCCCACATCCGCACGCTGCTGCTGACCTTCTTCTACCGGCAGATGCGGCCGCTGGTGGATTCCGGCTTCGTCTACATCGCGCAGCCGCCGCTGTTCCGCGCCAAGCGGGGGCGGACGGAAACGTTCATCCGCGACGAGCGGCAGCTCGAGGCGTGGCTGATCCGCCGCGCGGTCGAATCGCGGACGCTGGTGCTCCCCGACGGCGCGGAGATCAGCGGGCCGGCGCTCGAGCAGAAGCTCGAGAAGCTGATCACCTTCCGCAAGCTGCTCCAGGTGGTCGAGCGCCGCGGTCCGACCCGCGACGTGATCATCGCGCTCCTGGAACAGGGCTTCCGCGGCAGCGAGAAGGCGTTCTTCACCGATCGCGACCGGCTGCAGGGGTTCGCCGATTCGCTGCACACCAAGACGCGCTCGGCGAGCGTCCAGCCCGACGAAGAGCACCAGGCCTTCGGCCTGGTCATCGAGGACCGCAGCGGCGGCTACCCGAAATACCACCGCGTCGATCTCGACTTCGCGCTCACCAGCGAGTTCCGGACGCTCTCGAACAGCTTCAACGACGTCCGCGACATCAAGGCGCCGATGCTGGTGAAGAGCAGCGGCGCGGCGCCGGACGCGGAGGCCGACGAGGCGGCGGCGGAAGACGCGGGGCAGGCGACCGCGGGAGAGACGGCGATCGGCGGCGTTCCGCTCGACGAAGCCACCAGGCTCGCCGCCGAGCCGAAGATTCCCGACGCGAGCTCGATGCCGGGCGTCGTCAAGGCGGCGGCGAAGTCGAAGGAGCACGACGTCAAGGTCGAGTCGCTCGACGAGCTGGTCGAGTTCTTCATCGCCGCCGGCAAGAAGGGCATCGCGGTGAACCGCTACAAGGGCCTCGGCGAGATGAACCCGGACACGCTGTGGGAGACCACGATGGATCCGGCCAAGCGGACGCTGCTGCAGGTGAAGGCCGAGGATCACCCGGCCGCGGACCTGATGTTCACCACGCTGATGGGCGACCAGGTGGAACCGCGGCGCAAGTTCATCGAAGACAACGCGCTCGACGTCAAGAATCTCGACATCTAGCCGGCTTCAGCCCGCGCCGCCGAGCCGGCGCGCCAACTGGTTCACTGCATGAGCGATCTCACCACCAAAGTACCGGTCAACATCGAAGACGAGATGAAGCGCTCGTACATGGATTACGCGATGAGCGTAATCATCGGACGAGCGCTGCCCGACGCCCGCGACGGCCTGAAGCCGGCGCACCGCCGCGTGCTCTACGGCATGCGGACGATGGGGCTGTCGAGCACCCGCGCCTACCGCAAGTGCGCCAAGATCGTCGGCGAGGTGATGGGCAACTACCATCCCCACGGCGACGCCTCGATCTACGACACGCTGGTCCGCCTCGCGCAGGACTTCAACATGCGCTATCTCCTGGTCGACGGCCAGGGGAACTTCGGCTCGGTCGACGGCGATCCGCCGGCGGCGATGCGCTACACCGAGGCGCGCCCCGAGGCGATGGCCGAGGCGATGATGGCGGATCTCGACAAGGAGACCGTCGACTTCGTCCCCAACTACGACGAGACCACCGAAGAACCGACCGTCCTGCCGACGACGTTTCCGAACCTGCTGGTGAACGGCTCGGCGGGAATTGCCGTCGGGATGGCGACCAACATCCCGCCGCACAACATGCGCGAGGTGATCGACGGCTGCCTCGCCGCCATCGAGCAGCGGGCGCAGCCGCGCGAGACGCGCAAGAAGGCGATCCTGCGCGCCGTTTCGGGCCCCGATTTCCCGACCGGCGGCATCATCGTCGGCCGCACCGGCATCTTCCAGGCCTATACCGAGGGACGCGGCTCGATCACCGTCCGGGCGCGGGTCACCACCGAGGAATCGAAGAAGGGGGACAAGACGTCCCTGGTCGTCACCGAGATTCCGTATCAGGTGAACAAGAAGCGGCTGCTCGAGAACATCGCCGAGCTGCACCGCGACAAGACCGTCGAGGGCATCGCCGATCTGCGCGACGAATCCGATCGCGACGGCATGCGCATCGTCGTCGAGCTGAAGCGCGGCGAGGTGCCGGAGGTCGTGCTCAACAACCTCTACAAGCACACCCAGCTGCAGACCACCTTCGGCATCATCATGCTGGCGATCGCCGGCGGCCGCCCGCGAGTGATGCCGCTGCTCGACATCATCGAGCACTTCGTCGAGTTCCGCCGCGAAGTCGTCAGGCGGCGGACCGAGTTCGAGCTGCGCAAGGCGGAAGCGCGCGCCCACATCCTCGAAGGGCTGAAGATCGCGCTCGATCACCTCGACGAGGTGATCAGGCTGATCCGCGGATCGAAGAGCCCTGCCGAAGCGCGCGACGGGCTGATCGGCCAGTTCGGCCTGTCCCAGGTGCAGGCCCAGGCGATCCTCGACATGCAGCTGCAGCGCCTCACCGGCCTGGAGCGCCAGAAGATCCTCGACGAGCTGCTCGAGCTGATGAAGACGATCGAGCGGCTGCGCGCGATCCTCTCGAGCGAGGAGCTGCTGATTCAGCTCGTCGTCGGCGAGCTGCAGGCGGTGCGCGACAAGTTCGGCGACGAGCGCCGCACCGAGATCATCGACGAGAGCGGCGAGCTGCGGATCGAAGACCTGATCGCCGACGAAGACATGGCGATCACGGTCACCAGCACCGGCTACATCAAGCGCACCCCGATCTCGACCTATCGCGCGCAACGGCGCGGCGGCAAGGGGCGGATCGGCATGCGCACGCGCGAAGAGGACTACGTCAGCCACCTGTTCGTCGCCTCGACGCACGCCTACATCATGATCTTCACCGACCGCGGCCGCGCCTACTGGCTGAAGGTCCACGAAGTGCCGGACGTCGGCCCCGGCGGCAAGGGGAAGGCGATCGTCAACCTGGTGCAGTTCGAATCGCCGGACGAGAAGATCGCGGCGCTGCTCGCCGTCAAGGACTTTCCCGAGCAGGACGATCAGCAGTACGTCGTCATGGGGACCCGCAAGGGCACGATCAAGAAGACCGATCTGACCGCGTTCAGCAATCCGCGCCCGAGCGGCATCATCGCCATCGGGATCGAGGAAGGGGACGCCGTCATCGCCGTCGAGATCTCGGACGGCAAGGAACAGATCTTCATCGGCACCCGCGACGGCATGGCGATCCGCTTCGACGAGACCGACGTGCGCGCGATGGGCCGCACCGCCTACGGCGTCCGCGGCATCACGCTGCGCGAGGGGGACGAAGTGGTGGCGATGGAGGTCGTCCGCGAGGGAGGCACCGTCCTCACCGTCGCGCAGAACGGCTACGGCAAGCGCACCGGCCTCGACGAGTACCGCCTGCAGTCGCGCGGCGGGGTCGGCATCATCAACATCCAGACCTCCGACCGCAACGGCAAGGTGGTCGGCATCGCCTACGTGCACGACGACGACGAGCTGATGCTGATCTCGCAGCAGGGCATGATCCTGCGCATGAAGGCCGGGGACATCCGGGTCATCGGCCGCGCGACGCAGGGGGTGCGGCTGATCGAGATGGAGGAGGGAGACGCGGTCGTCTCGGTCGCGAAACTCGCCGAACGGGAGGAACCGGAGGAGGGAACGGAGGAGGGAACGGAGGAGGGAACGGTTTCTTGACCGGAGCAACGGAGGCAACGGAGGGGAACGGAGCAAAAACGGGTCTGCTCTCGAGCGTGTCAGAAATTTTGTGTGTGGGGCACGCATGAGGAGAGCCTATCCCCGTGCCCCGAACGGCAGCGGCCGCCGGCGGAGAAACTGGCGCCCGTTCCCAACGAGATCCTCGACCACTTTTGCGTCCTGATTGCCGTCTGACTCCTGCTCCGTTCCCGTCCGTTCCCTGTCTAAGCGGGCTCCAGTTTCGCGAACCTGGCCAGCAGCTTCTTCTGCCCGACTGAGTTGAAGCGCACGGTGATCTTGTAGTCGTCCGTGTGCTCCTCGACCGCGAGCACCGTCCCCACCCCGAATTGCGCGTGCCGCACCCGCATGCCGACGCGGACGCCGGTGACGGACTGATCCTCGTCCTCGTAGCGCGGCGCCTCCTCCTTGAAGCGGGCGGGCCGCCCGCCGCGGCCGTACGGGTTGGTCCTGAACTCGTAGTGCGCGTGCGCAAAACTGGTCTGGCTCGATGAATACGCCGGCGTGATGCGCTCGACCAGCTCGGCGGGCACTTCGTCCAGGAACCGCGACGGCTCGGTCGACTGGTATTCGCCGAAGAACCGCCGGCGCGCCGCCCCGGTCAGGAACAGCCGGCTCTCGGCGCGGGTCATGCCGACGTAGAAGAGCCGCCGCTCCTCCTCGAGTTCGTCCTGGTCCTCGGACGACCGGGAATGCGGGAACAGGTTCTCCTCCATCCCCGCGATGAACACGACGGGGAACTCGAGCCCCTTGGCGGCGTGCATCGACATCAGCCAGACGCGCGCGTTCTTGGTCCCCTGCTCCTCGTCCGCTTCCGACAGCAGCGACAACCGATCGACGAATCCGCCCAGCGACGCCTCGGCGTCGTGGGACTCGTAATCGCGTGCCGCGGAGACGAGCTCCATCAGGTTCTCCGTCCGCTCGTTCGCTTCCTCGGTGTTCTCGTCGCGCAGGTCCTTCAGGTAGCCCGAGCGGTCCAGCATCTTCCCGATGGCAATCGACACCGAGTCGGTCGCGGCGTCGTGCGCGAGGCCGACGATGAGATCCCTGAAGGCCCGGAGGGACGCGACGGCGCGGCTGGCCAGCTTGTTCTCGTCGACCGCGTAGACCAGCCTTGCCCACAGCGACCGCGCGGAGCTGACCTCGGCGAGCCCGGCGGCGAGCAGCGGCGGCGCGTCTGCGGCGATCCGGTCCGGGTCGATCGCCTGGAGCGAGTCCATGACCCCCTTGCCGACGCCGCGCGCCGGCACGTTGATCACCCTCCGCAGGCTCACGTCGTCGTGCGGATTGATGATCAGCTTCAGGTAGGCGAGGGCGTCCTTGATCTCCTTCCGCTCGTAGAAGCGGACGCCGCCGATGATTTTGTACGGGATCGACTCCCGCATCAGCTGATCTTCGATGGCGCGCGACTGCGCGTTGGTGCGGTAGAGCACCGCCATCATCGTGTCGACGTCCTCGGCCCGGGCCTGCTTGATCGATCTGGTGATGAAGTCGGCCTCTTCCAGTTCGTCGCCGCCGCGGAAGTAGACGATCTTGCGGCCGCCCTTGCGATCCGTCCATAGCCGCTTGTCCTTGCGGTTGCGGTTCTGCTGAATGACCGCGGTGGCGGCATCGAGGATGACCTGCGTCGAGCGGTAGTTCTGCTCCAGACGGACGATCCTGGCGTCACCGAAATCGGTTTCGAAGTCCAGGATGTTGCGCAGGTCGGCGCCGCGCCACTTGTAGATCGACTGGTCCGGGTCGCCGACGACCGCGAGATTGCGGTGCGACTCGGCGAGGCGCTTGATGAGCATGTACTGCGGCCGGTTGGTGTCCTGGTACTCGTCGACCATCACGTACTTGAACTTCCGGCCGTAGCGCTCCCGCACCTGCGCCGACGTCTCGAACAGCTCGACGGTCTTCAGCAGCAGGTCGTCGAAGTCGAGCGCGTTGCTCTCGCGGAGCGCGGTCAGGTACTTCTCGTAGATGCGCGCAATCTGTTCGTCGCGCAGGTTCCACGCGCCGCGCAGCGAATCCGGGCCTTCCATCCGGTTCTTCGCCTGGCTGATCCGCGACAGCGCGACCCGCGGCGGCACCAGCTTGTCGTCGATGCCGAGCTCGCGCGACGCCTGCTTCACGACCGACACCTGGTCCGACGAGTCGTAGATGACGAAGTCGCGCGAGAGCCCGATGTGCGGCGCTTCACGGCGCAGCAGCCTGGCGCACAACGAGTGGAACGTCGACAGCCACACGCCGTTGGCGTCGTCGCCGAGCACCGCTTCCACGCGCTCGCGCATTTCCCCCGCGGCCTTGTTGGTGAACGTGACCGCGAGCACCTCGTCCGCGCGGGCGTGGCCGTTGCCGATCAGGTAAGCGATGCGGAACGTGATCACCCGGGTCTTGCCGGAACCGGCGCCGGCGAGGATCAGCAACGGACCGTCGGTGTGCAGCACGGCTTCGCGCTGTTCCGGGTTGAGCTTGTCGAGGAAGGTCATGGGGAGGAGCTTTCAGTATAGCGGTGCTTGCGTCGGAGGTTCGAGGTGCGAGGCTCGAGGCTCGAGGTGCGAGGCTCGAGGTGCGTGGCGCGGAACTTGAAAACCACGGTTGTATGAGCAAACACAACAACGTCAACCCTGGACAGTACAAAGTCGGCGGCCGGTTGCGTCCTGGTGACGACAGCACGAAGCAGCAGGAGGCCAAGGCGGAGGCCTCCAAGCTCGAACACGAGCTGCGTGAACAGAGTCGCGGACGCAGGCAAGACTCACAGCAGGACGACGATAACGGCTGACCCGGCGCGGACGGCGCGCCGTTACGAATGCCGCAAGTTCTGCGATGCGGATCTGGTCCCGGTACGATCCTCCTGCGTACGTCGCCACGTAACCGACTGATTTCGAGACGAGCGGCAACCCGCGTCGCAAATGATCTGCCAAACTGGCCGGCACCCTCTGCCCTCGAGCGCCGTGCTACGATCGCCGTTCCATGGCGGCCACCTTGTTCGACAAAGTGTGGGCGGCGCACGAAGTGCGGCGGCTCCCGACCGGCCAGAGCCAACTGTTCATCGGCCTGCACCTCATTCACGAAGTCACCACGCCTCAGGCGTTCGACATGCTGCGCGCGCGGGGGCTCGGCGTGGCGATGCCGGAGCGGACGATCGCGACCGTCGACCACATCGTGCCGACGCTCGATCAGCGGCGCCCGTTCGTCGACCTCATGGCCGAAGACATGCTCTCCGCCCTCGAGCGGAACTGCCGCGAGCACGGCATCAGGCTGCTCGGCATCGACAGCGGCCACCAGGGCATCGTCCACGTGATCGGCCCCGAGCTGGGGCTCACGCAGCCGGGCATGACCATCGCCTGCGGCGACAGTCACACCTCCACCCACGGCGCGTTCGGCGCGGTGGCGTTCGGCATCGGCACGTCGCAGGTGCGCGACGTTCTCGCATCCCAGTGCCTCGCGATGGAGCCGCTGAAAGTGCGCCGCATCGACGTGAAAGGGCGCCTGGGGCGCGGCGTCTACGCCAAGGACGTGATTCTCGAGATCATCCGCCGCCTCGGCGTGAAGGGGGGCGCGGGGTACGCGTACGAGTACGGCGGGGACGCCGTCGATCGCATGTCGATGGACGAGCGGATGACGATCTGCAACATGTCGATCGAGGGTGGCGCCCGCGTCGGCTACGTCAACCCGGACGAGACCACCTTCGACTACCTGCGCGGACGGCAGTACGCCCCGCAAGGGGATGCGTTCGATCGGGCGACGTCGTGGTGGAAGTCGATCGCGTCCGATCCCGACGCGCGCTATGACGATCGCGTGGAGCTCGACGCCGCGTCGATCCAGCCGACCGTCACCTGGGGGATCAACCCGGGTCAGTCGGTCGCGATCGGCGAACGGCTGCCGGAACAGGCGGACGCGGAGGCGCTCGCCTTCATGGGCTTCCAACCCGGCCAGCCGATGAAGGGCACGAGGATCGACGTCGCGTTCGTCGGCTCGTGCACCAACGCCAGGCTCTCGGACCTCCGCGAGGCGGCTCGGATCGTCCGGGGGCAGCACGTCGCCTCGCACGTGAAAGCGCTGGTCGTTCCCGGCTCCCAGGCGGTTCGCGCCGCGGCGGAGCGCGAGGGGCTGGATCGCGTGTTCCTCGACGCCGGCTTCGAGTGGCGCGGCGCCGGCTGCTCGATGTGCCTGGCGATGAACCCCGATCGACTCCAGGGGCGCGAGATCTGCGCGTCCTCTTCGAATCGCAACTTCAAGGGACGGCAGGGCAGTCCAACCGGCCGCACGCTGCTGATGAGCCCGGCGATGGTTGCCGCCGCGGCCATCGCCGGCGAGCTGGTCGACGTCCGGGAGTTCGCGCCCGCGGAGCTCGTGCATGGCCGTTGAGCGCATCCGCGAGATTCGCGGCACCGCGATCCCGGTGCGCGGCGACGACATCGACACCGATCGCATCATCCCGGCGCGCTTCCTGAAGTCGATCACCTTCGAGGGGCTCGAGGCCCACCTCTTCGAAGACGACCGCCAGCAGCTGGGGGGCGCACATCCCGTGTCCAATCCAGCCTATGCCGATGCCGCCGTCATGCTGGTGAACGCCAACTTCGGCTGCGGATCGTCGCGCGAGCATGCGCCGCAGGCCATTCGCCGCCGCGGGATTCGCGTCGTGATCGGGCAGTCGTTCTCCGAGATCTTCTTCGGCAACTCGATCGCCCTCGGCATGCCGTGTCCGACGGCATCCGCCGAGGCGATGCAGGCGATGATGGCCGTCGCGGAACGCGATCCGTCGACCCCGTTCACCGTCGATCTGCAGTCGATGCGCGTCACGGCCGCGGGGCAGTCGTTCGCGATTGCGCTCCCTCCCTCGGCCCGCGAGGCGTTTCTCGACGGCAGCTGGGACGCGACCGGGCTGCTGCTGGACGACTTCGCCGCCGTGCGGGCGGTGGCGGCCCGCCTGCCGTACGTGGCAGGCGGCTGGTAAGATCCGCCATCCCGCAGTCACGCCGGTTTACCCTCGCCCTCCTGTCCATCGGCGCGCTGACGTTCGCCGCGGCGCTGTGGTACCGCCACGGTTTCGGGCTCACCGTCGACGAGCCGTTCATGGCGAACACCGCACGCCTGCCGTGGCGTGAGTTGTGGAACCGGCTCCCCCTCGACAATCTCCCGCTCGGATACCTCGCACTCAAGGGCTGGTCCGCCGTGTTCGGCGAATCGGAGTTCGCGCTGCGCGCGCTCTCGGCGTTGTGCTACGCGGCCGCCGCCGTTCTCGCCGGCCTGGCCGCCGGCCGCATCGCCGGAGCTGCAGCGGGGATCGGCGCGGCGCTGCTCATGGCGTCGAGCGATCGCCTCGGGCTCGAACACGCCGCGACCGTGCGGTCGTACGCACTCCTGGCCTTCATCGCCGCCCTGGCGCTGTGGCAAACGGTACGGTTGATCGACGACGCGTCTCGCGTGTCGCGGGTTCGCCTCGCGCTCCTGTGTCTGACCCACCTCGCGGGGGCGTTCACGCATCCAACCTACGTGCTGCTTGCCGCGAGCTATTCCCTTGGTGGGTTGCTGGCGGCGCCGCGCCAGCGCCTCGCGGCCGCGGCGCCGCTCGCCGCGATTGCCGTCTATCTCGCGCTCTGGGCGCCGGTGCTGATCGCGACCGTCAGGCTCGGGACGACGAGGTGGATGCAGGCGCCGTCGCCGCACGATCTCTACAACGCGGGCGCCCTGATCTGGGGTCTGCGCCCCGCGATCGTCGTCGCGATTCTCGCCGCCGGCGTCATCGCCGTACGGCGCGCGGCGCTCGCGCGGCTGTTCAGCAACCCGGCGGCGCGTTGGGTTGCGTTCTCGACCGCGACGGCCTGGGCGCTGCCGGTGGCGCTGTCGGTCTGGAAGCCGGTGTTCGAGGCGAGCCGAACACCGCTGATGCTGCTGCCGGCGACCTGCGTGGCGATCGCCGCCGTCCTCGCCCGCGGCAGCCGCGTGGCGCTCGCGGCCGGCGTTCTGGTATGTGCGGCCGCCGCGACGTACCGCATCGGCGCGCGGCCGCACGTCGATCCCGCCCCGAGCCGCGCCACGATCGCGGCCCTGCTGTCCCGAACGGCATGCGGCGACGTCGTGATCGCTCCCGGTGTGTCGGCGACGACGGCGGAGTACTACTTCCGGCGGCTCGGGGCGCCGCCGTGCGTGCAGCTCGTCGCGTTCCCGCGCGATGCCTACGACGTCTTTGCGGACTGGCCCGGACGGCTGGGCAACCCAGCGATCCGCAGCCGTCTCGAGAGGGAGGCCGATTCAGTCGCGCGCGGCGCGGCTGCCGGGCGCCGTGCGATATGGCTGATCGGACTCTCGACGTGGGAAACGCGTGAAGCCACGGCCATCGTCGAATCGGCGCTGCAGCAGGTGGCGGAGTGCGGCGATCCCGAACCGGCGCGAGGCGCGTTCATCGACAGCGTCCGGCGCTGCCGGCCGCGCTAACCGCCGGCGCGCACCACTTCCAGAAACGCCTCGGCGGCCCGGCTGCGTTCGCCGGTCCGCCTGAACACCAGACGCACCTGCCGCGGCGCCCCGAGCTCGGGCACCTTCACCGCGACGAGATGACCGCGCGCGATCTCGGTCAGCGCGCAGCGCCGCGGCAGCAGCGCGACCCCGATCCCCATCTCCACCGCGCGCTTGATCCCGTCGAGGCTCGGCAGCGAGATCTGGATGTTGATCGACGTATGCCGCCGCTCGTAGGCGCGCAGCACGCGGTCGCGCGTCGGCGACGGATCGTTGTGCGCGATGACGATCTGGCGGCCGACCTCCTCGATGGTCACGCGGCGGCGGCTGGCCAGCGGATGCTTGGGCGAGGTCAGCAGGACGATGTCGTCGCCGCCGAGCGGAATGGTCTGCACGCCGCGATCGGTCGGCTGGAAGGTGAGCACGCCGAAGTCGATGCTGCGGTCGAGGATGGCGCCGGCGATCTGACGCGACGGGACGCGACGCACCTCGACGGCGACCTGCGGGTGCAGCGACGCGAAGCGCTCCACGTGCGGCAGCAGCGTGTGTACCGCCGCCTCGTTGGCGCCGATGATGACCCGGCCGCGGCGCATCTGCTGCAGCTCCTGGACCGCGGTCTGCGCCTCGCTGGCCAGTCCCAGCAGCCGCTGGGCGTAATCCTGGAGCAGCTGGCCGGCCTCCGTCAGGGTCCCGTCGCGGGAGGAGCGGTCGAACAACCGCTCCCCGAGCTCGTCTTCGACGCGGCGGACCGCCTGGCTGATGGCGGGCTGGGTGCGGTTCAGGCGCCGGGCCGCGGCCGAAAAGCTCCGATCCGAGGCCACGGCGAGGAAAGCGGCGAGGTCGGCGAGCTGCATAAGCGTCCCTAATTCTAACCAAAGAACTATAAATTGGACTTGTGGCCCCGGGGGCCGCTACAAAGGTAGGCAGGAGTGACCCCATGTCTGGCAACCGGCTGACCATCTTCGACACCACGCTGCGGGACGGCGAGCAGGCCCCCGGCTTTTCGCTTCGCATCGACGAGAAGCTGAAGATGGCGCGGCAGTTGAAGACGCTCGGCGTCGACATCATCGAGGCCGGGTTCCCGATCGCCTCGGAGGCGGACGCGGAAGCGGTCCGCGCCATCTCGACGCACGTGCGGGGGCCGGTGATTGCCGCGCTGGCGCGCTGCCACTCCAAGGACGTCGAGCGCGCCGCCTGGGCGCTGACGCCGGCGCCGCGCCGCCGCATCCACGTCTTCATCGCCACCTCGGATCTGCACCTCGAGCGCAAGCTGCGCATCTCGCGCGACGAGTGCCTGCGCGTCGCCATGGCCGCCGTGCGCCTGGCGCGCAATTACACCGACGACGTGCAGTTCTCGGCCGAGGACGCAACCCGCACCGATCCCGACTTCCTGTGGCAGATGATCGAGGCGGTGATTCAGGCCGGCGCCAAGACGATCAATCTCCCCGATACCGTCGGCTACTCGACCCCCGACGAAGTCTCCTCGTTCTTCCAGAAGGTCATCGCCCGCGTCCCGAGCTCGGATCAGGTGACGTTCAGCGCGCACTGCCACGACGATCTCGGACTGGCGGTGGCCAACACGCTGTCGGCGATCAACTCCGGCGCGCGTCAGGTCGAGTGCACCGTCAACGGCATCGGCGAGCGCGCCGGCAACGCGTCACTCGAGGAAATCGTGATGGCGATCCGCGTGCGGGGCGATCGGCTGCCGTACCAGACCGGCGTCAACACCCGCGAGATCTTTGCCACGAGCCAGTTGCTCACCGCGCTCACCGGCGAGGGGGTGCAGGCGAACAAGGCGATCGTCGGCCGCAACGCCTTCGCGCACGAAGCCGGCATTCACCAGGACGGGATGCTGAAGGATCGCCGCACCTACGAGATCATGCGGCCCGAGGAGGTCGGCGTCAGCGCGACGCTGGTGCTGGGCAAGCATTCCGGCCGCCACGCGGTGCAGCGCCGCTGCGAGCAGATCGGCCACACCCTGGATCGCCCCACGCTCGACGCCGTCTACAAGGCGGTGATCGCCCACGCGGATCGCGAGAAAGTCGTGAGCGACGCCGACCTCGCCGCCATCGTCGCCGGCGCGACCGGCGGTGCCGCGACTCGCCCCGACACGGCCGCCATCCCCGCCGTGCACGACTTCACCGCCACCCCGGCCGAAGTCGGATACGGGCACGGGGTCTAGCCAGTTGGAAATTTGGTAATTTGGGAATTTGGCAATCTCCCAGATTTCCAAATTCCCAAACTTCCAAATTTCCAAATCTACTCGACCGTCACGCTCTTCGCCAGGTTTCTCGGCTGGTCGACGTCGCAGCCGCGGCGGACGGCAATGTGGTAGGCCAGCAGCTGCAGCGGCACCACCATCAGCACCGGCGTCAGCAGCGGATGCGCCGCCGG